>NZ_JBHTZA010000004.1:64333-309710 GCF_042790555.1 Arthrobacter sp. NPDC056727
GGTGCACCACAAAAGCCCCGCCTTCAAGGTCACAAGCCTGGAGGCGGGGCTTTGTCGTTCCCGGAGCCGTGGCCTCAGGCTCCCCCGGGCGCGCTGCCGGAGGAACCCCTGACTTGCAGCTCGCTGCTGACCAGGTGCTTCCGGCCCGGCAGCCCGGGGTTGCCCAGCCGCTCCAGGATGTACTTGCCGGCCTGGACGCCGACGGCAAGGTTGCCGTTGTCCACCGAGGTCAGGGACAGGTGGCGGATGCGGGCCAGGTACGTGTTGTCGTAGCCGACCAGGGAAAGGTCACCCGGAACTGTCACCCCCGAGTCCGCCGCGGCGGAGAGAACGCCGATGCAGGCAATGTCGTTGAAGGCGAAAATGGCCGTTGGCCGGGCAGCGGCAGTCAGCAGGGTCCTGGCCGCACTGTAGCCGCTTTCCTCACTCATGCCACCTGCCGCCGTGCGGGGTTCCAGCCCCGCAGCGTGCATCGCCTGCTCATAACCCGCCCGCCGCAGGCGTCCGATCTCGCCGGGGCCCTGAAGGTGGGCAATGCGCGTGTGCCCGAGGCCAATGAGGTGCTCCGTGGCCTTCCGTGCTCCGGCGGCGTCGTCGTTGACCACCACGTCCACGCCCGGCAGCTCAGGGTCAAGGGTGCCCGCCAGAACCACGGGAACCACCGCCGAGGCGCTCCTGATGGCCTCCGGCTCCGTGGTGGTTCCCACCACCACCAGACCGTCGATCCGCTGCTCCAGCAGCGCCTCGACTGACGGCCGGCCGATCCGGTGGTCCGTGTAGGAATCGGCAAGGACGGGCGAAACGCCGGCGGAGTGCAGGGAAGCGGAGAGACCTTCGAGGAGCTCGATGAACCAGGGATTCCGGAGGTCATTGAGCAGGACGCCAACTGTACCTGTGCGCGGCATGGAGAGTCCGCGGGCGAGCTTGTTGGGCCGGTAACCGAGCTCTTCCATCGACTCAAGCACCGCCCGCCGTCGGGCTTCACTGACGTTCCCGGAACCCTGCAGAACCAGCGAAACGAGCGATTTGGACACTCCGGCCCGTTCCGCCACATCGCGGATGGTGGGTTTCGCCGCGGGCGGGGCCCCCTTGGGAAACGATGTGCTCACTGTGATCCTCTTCCGGTCTTGGCAGTTGGCGCGGCCCGCCCGGTACCAGCCTAAGGGTTGACGGGCAGGTCGTTCGTCCTCGATCATGGACCGGTCCAAGAAAATTCCAAAGAATCAAAGAGGATCCTCATGAGTGAACCGCACGCACGGTGGCTGGTGGCCGGAATGGTCGGAGGCGGCGCAGGGGCAGACATCGGCAAGACGCATCGCCGGGCCATGCGCCTGGACGGCGAATTCGATCTCCGGGCCGGCGTCTTTGGCCGCCAACCGGAACACTCCGCTGCCCTGGCGTCCGAACTGGGCATTCCGGAGGACCGGCACTACGCCGGCTTCCGCGAAATGGCGGAACAGGAAGCAGGCCGGGAAGACGGCGTCGATGTGGTGGTTGTTGCCACCCCGAATGACAGCCACTTCGAGATTGCCCGCAGTTTCCTTGAGGCCGGTATCTCCGTGGTGTGCGAGAAGCCGCTGACCCGGGATTCAGTGACCGCCGCGGAACTGGTGCGGATCGCCGCCGACAACGGCGCCATCCTGGCCGTCCCGCACTGCTATTCCGCCTACGCCATGGTGCGGCACGCGGCCCGCATGGTGCGGGACGGGCAGCTCGGCACCATCACCTTCGCGGACGTGGAGCACGCCTCGGGCTGGGCGGCCTCTCCCCTCGAGCAGGGCGGCCACAAGCAGGCCACCTGGCGGACGGACCCGGATATCGCCGGCTTCCCCAGCGTCGTGGGAGACCTTGGCACGCACGGCTTCCACCTTCTTCGCTACGTCACCGGGCTTGAAGCGGAGCGGGTGTCCGGCCGGCTGAAGACCCTGGTTCCGGGCAGGCGGGTCTTCGACCACGCCACGGTCGAACTGCAGCTCACCGGTGAGGTTCCCGGCCGGTTGTGGGCCAGCATGGCCGCCGCCGGCCACAACCACGGCCTGCGCATCCGGGTTTTCGGCACGCAGGGGAACCTCGAATGGCAGCATGAGGACCCGCATCACCTGACGGTCCAGGACCTCGACGGGACCACGACGGTGCTGACGGAGGGGCTCAGCACGCTGTCGGAGGACGCCTCCCGCCTCACCAGGGTGGGCCTTGGGCATCCTGAAGGGTTCCTTGAAGCCTTCGCCAACTTCTACCGCGACCTGGCCGTGGAACTGCGCGCCCGCCGGGACGGTACCCTGCCGGAGACCCGGGAGCTGTCCTTCCCCACGGGATACGACGGCCTGGTAGGCGTCAGGTTCGTTGAGGCTGTCGCCGCATCACATGCCGAGGATGCCGCCTGGGTGGCCCCGGCAGGTGCCACGGAAATGGCAGGAGTCTGACGATGCAGCGCTTCGCACTCCTTGGCGCCGGCTTCATTGGTTCCGTTCACGCCGCCAATCTCGCCGCCCACCCGGATGTTGATTTCCAGCTGGTGTTTGATGTTGACCAGGACCGCGCGAAGGCCCTCGCTGCCACGCATGGCGCCCGCGCCGCTGCGGACCTGGCAGAAGTGTTTGACGCCGCGGCCATCGACGCGGTGTTCATCGCATCCTCCACAGATACCCATGCCGCGCATCTGCGCCGTGCCGCCGAGGCAGGACTGGCGGTGCTGTGTGAAAAACCGATCGACCTGGACCTTGGGCAGGCCCGGGAGACTGCCGCCTTTGTTGGCCGGCACGCCGTGCCGGTCATGGTGGATTTCAACCGCCGCTTCGACCGCGACTACGCCGAGCTCAAACGGATCGTCGATGCCGGGGAAATCGGAGACGTCGAGCTCATCCAGCTCACCAGCCGCGGCCCGGCCATGCCGCCGCTCCCCTACATCGCCACGTCGGGCGGCCAGATGCGCGACCAGGCCGTTCACTTCTTCGATCTGGCCCGCTGGCTGACAGGAGCGGACCCTGTTGAGGTTTTCGCCACCGGATCGGCCCTGGCCGAACCGCGGCTGGCCGAGTACGGCGATGTGGATACATCCGTGGTGTCCCTCAGGCTTCCCGGTGGCGCCCTGGTCCAGATCGACTGCGCGCGCCGTACCGGCTACGGCTATGACGAGCGGATCGAAATCATGGGTTCCCGCGGGATGGCTGAGGCCGGCCGCCACCGGACCGGCGCCGTGTCCCGGTATTTCGCGGGGCGGGTGGTGGCCGACGGCATGCATCCGGGCTGGTTCGAGCGGGTGCAGCCCACCTACGCCGCTGCGCTGGGCCATTTCGTCGCAGGTTTGGAGCACGGAACGGATAACGACGGCGGCGCACGGCTTACGCCGTCACTCCAGGATGGCCTGAAGGCACAGGCCATCGCTGAAGCGGCAACGCTGTCCCTACACACAGGAAGGACCGAGACGATCCAGTACTGACGCAGCGGGTTCAGGAGGCGGCCGTTCAGGAGGCAGCCGTTCAGGAGGCAGTGAGCCCGAACCGCGGATAGAGCAGTGGCAGTCCTGTTCGCACGCCGAAGTCCAGGGCATCTCCGCGGTGGCCCACACCGCTGCCCACAAAGCTCCGGGTCCGCATCCCGGCCGCCTTGGCATCCTGCGCGGCCGTCGCAGCCTGGGCTCCGTAGACACGGTCCAGGGATCCACTCGTAAAGATGGCGAGTTCGTCCGGATACCTGCGGGCTTTCATGATGTTGGCAGGTTCTTCCGCGGCGAAGGCTGCGTGGTTGCCCTTGAAAATGACGGCCACCGTGTGGGCCTCGGTTCCGTTGAGCGGCTTCAGCTCGCCGGAGATGTCGAGAATCGAGCCGAACAGATCGGGACGCTTGGCGCCAAAGGACAGCGCGCATTCGCCGCCGTTCGAATAGCCGCCCACCGCCCACTCGGTCCGGCGCGGATCCACGTTCAGGTTCCTGTGGATGTAATTGACAACGTCCTGGGTGACGTAGGTGTAGACCTTGCCCATGTCTGAGTCCACGCAGACGGGATTGTGGAACGGGTTTCCGAGCTGGTCGATGGTGAGCGTGATCGGGGCCAGGCCGTGGTTCTGCCTGGCCAGCGAATCGAGCACCCGGACCGTCGATTTGTCCTGCTCCGGCCCGCCGGGCTGGCCCATCATCATCACGAGGACGGGCAGTTCCGGCGGGTTGGGGACCAGTGCAGCCGGCGGCAGGTACAGGTGGGCGTCGCGGGCATGGAAACCCGAGGCAGTGGCCGGAATCGTGACTGCGCCGCTCCGCCCTGAAGCCGGCATGCCGGCGGGCGCTTTCCAGGTCTTCCACAGCGGCTGCCGGGATGCCGGTTTAGGGTCCAGCTTCGGCAGCGTGAGATGACCCGTTGTGTTCAGGTCCAGCAGTGCGCCCAGCGTGGTGTTCAGGCCGTAGGCGGCATTGATCCCGAGGGCCGCCGTCGAAATAAACAACGCGACGGACGCGACGGCGGCAATCTTGCGCCGCCACCGTGTGCGCCAAAGATTGACCAGGGCCAGGGCAACGCCACCGAAGGCGGCAACCACCCAGGCGCGGGTGTCCATGTCCAGCGGCAAACCGAAGACATTGATCCATGCTTCGCAGATGACGAGAGTAACAACCCCTGCTGCAACGCCGCCGGCAACCGCCAGGGCCGCAGTACGGATCCGCGTCAGGCCCGGCCTGAACAGCAGAAACAGCACAGCAAGGAGGCTTGCTGCATCAAAGGTGTCCAGCAGGGGTCTTTGAAGAATATTGAGGTCCAACAACTGCATCCTGGCTCCTTGCACGCCCCCAAAACAGGAGGGTAAGGCCGGAGCCTGACAGCTGCCTGAATGATTGCCGGGCGACGGCCCGGACCCTCAGCAAAGCTTCAGATTCGGGGTCTATGGTGATACCCGCCTGCAGAGCAAACAGGAGGATTCCGTTGTCGACGTGGCTGTATTCAACCAGTCTCCTGGAGGGCTGGTTCCCCAACACCCTGTGGGTGCTCGGTGCCGTATCGCTTGGATTCCTGCTGCTCCGCAGGCGCCGGCGCTGGTGGATCTTTGCCGGGGTAACGATGGGTGCCTCACTGGCAGCCTGCTTTGGCCTGGCATGGCTGCTGGTCCATGCGTTCTATGTCTGGCCGGAAGACCTTCCTCCGGAGGTTGTCGCCTGGACCGGGCTGGGCGCCTTTGCCGCCGCGGCGGCGGTAGGCAACATAGCCCGTGGCGGCCTTCTCCGGGCTCTGGCCGCGCCGGTTGCCGCCCTCTGTGTCCTGAGCCTGTGTGCCCTGCAGATCAACGCCTACTTTGGTTTTATGCCAACAGTCGGGACCCTGCTCGGGAAGTCCTCGTCCACGCTGCTGCCCCTGGAATCAGCGCTGAAAAAGCACGGCGACGCTGTGTCCTTCGAGACCTCACCCGTGTACGAGCGCTGGCACAGGCCGCTGAACCTTGCCGCGTCCGGCGTCATGCGGCACGCCGAAATCCCCGGCACCGTTTCCGGCTTCTCCGGCCGCCACGCGCACATCTACCTGCCGCCCGCTTACTTGGTGAAAAACCGGCCAAAGCTTCCGGTCCTGGTTCTGGTCGGCAGCCAGCCAGGGTGGCCCGGGGTATGGGCGGTCAGCGGAAATCTGGTCCAGGCGATGAACCAGTTCGCCGGGGCGCACCACGGGCTGGCGCCCGTGGTGGTGATCCCGGACCCGAACGGGACCGAGGACGGAAACACCATGTGCATGGACACGACATTCGCCAAAACCGATACCTACATGAGCGTGGACGTGCCGGACTGGATCAAGCACAACCTCGACGTGGACTCCGACCCGCGCCACTGGGCCGTGGGCGGCTTCTCCTTCGGCGGCACCTGCGCTGTCCAGATGGCCACCCGGCACCCCGGGGTCTACCCGAACTTCATGAGCTTTGCCGGCGAGCGCGAGCCTGCCCTCGCGGTCTCGCGGCAGGAGACGGCAGACAAGGCATTCGCCGGAAACCTGGCCGCGTTCACTGCTGAAGTCCCGCTGACCCTGCTGGCCCAACGGCACTACCCGGACAGCTACGGCTTTTTCGCGGCCGGCGCCGATGACAGCGAATTCCGGGACAACGCCGTCGTACTGTCAGCGGCCGCCGTCAAAGCCGGAATGCATGTCAGGACGGCCATCATTCCGGATGCCGGACATTCGTGGAAGGTCGTGCTGGACTCGATGCAGCAGGCACTGAACTTCATGGCCCGGCCCATGGGGCTGGTCCCGTGAGAGAAACGTTCGCGAAAGAAGCCCGGCCCGGCCGGGCCCCGAGGCTGATGGCGATCGGGCGCCTGTTCCTCAGAATTCCCCTCGCGTCGTGCCTGACCATCACCGTGTGGACTGCCGCCGTCGCATCACATTCAGTTGCTGCCGGCCCGCCGGCGGCAATCCGGAACGCGGTGGCGCCGAGCCTGTCCACTGCCGGCCAGGGCGACTTCCGGGCCCTGTTCCTCTCCATTTTCTTCACCGGGAGTCTGGCCTCCTACCTGCTGGCCAGCGCCGTCATCCTCGCCGCAGTGGGCTTCGCCGAGTCCACGATGGGCAGATGGCGGACGGCGGCAGCTTTCCTCGGCGGCCATTTTGGTGCCCTGGTGCTGTACCTCGCGGCAGTCGAGGCCGGCTCCGCACTCGGCAGCGACTGGCTGGCCAGCATGAAGCGGGCGGTCGTCATGGGGCCGTATGCAGGCGCTCTTGCTGCGGCCATGGCCGCCAGTCCCCTTGTCAGTGCGCTGTGGCGCCGGCGGCTGCGTTCCGTGGCCGTCGCCGTGACGCTGATGCTTCTCCTGTACGTCGGGCATCCGATAACTCTGGTGGCATTCCTGGGTTTGCTGTGCGGGTTGGTACTGGGCCAGGTCATGCACCGCAACACCGCCCGGGCCTCCCGCCTCTCCGCCCATTTCGCCCGTTCGTCAAGCAGGGAAACGAGGGCGCTGCTCTCCATGACTGTGGCTGTCTTTGCGGCCGGTCCGGCAATGGCCGCGCTGGCACAGGCCCCCTCGGGTCCGCTGGCCGTTCTTCGGGACCTGATCGTCAATCCGGTTCCCACCATCGGGCAGCTTCAGGCCAACTGCCCGGCGGCAATCGACCTCAGCTGCGCGCAGGTGGTCCACAGCCCCGGCCTCAACGGACCGGGCGGCGTCGCCCTGTCCGTGGTGCCGTTCCTGATGCTCCTCGTGTGCGCGGAAGGCCTCCGGCGGGGACACCGCCTGGCGCTCTGGCTGACCATCGGCGTGCACGTGGTGATCGCCGTTCTCTCGGCCCTGCACCTGCAGCTCTTCTCACTGTTCGGGACCTACATGCGCACCGGCGGCCGTGTGCTTTCCGTGGACTCGGCGATCGTCGAAGTGCTCCCGGTTGTGCTGGTCCCCTTCGTCATCGCAGCATTGCTGTTCGTCAGCCGCCGGCACTTCATTGTCGACCCGGATCCCGTGCTGCGGCACCGGACGCAGGTCCTGCTCCCGTCCCTTTTCGCCGTGTTTGTCCTCGGATACGTGATCGCATGGTTCGCCGAGGACAACTACCACCGCCGCGCCGGGCTGCTGGCCCTGCTCACCACGCTCCCGAGGATGTTCCTGCCCTACCCGTTTTCCTTCCGCTATTCCGTGTCGGTCTATCCGCACGGATTCTTTTCCACCCTGCTCTTCAGCTTTGGTGGGGCCATCTACTGGCTGGTGGCCATGATGAGCGTCCTCGGGCTCTTCCTCAGCCGCAGGCTGAGGGAGACGCGCCAGGAGTTCGAGCAGGCCCTGGCCAAGGAACTCGTCCGGATGGGTGGCGGCTCGTTGTCGTGGATGGCCCTGTGGCCCAATAACCGCTATTGGTTCAACGACGCCGGGACGGCCGGCATCGCGTACCAGGTCCACTTCAATGTGGCCGTCACCGTAGGCGGCCCCTTCGGCAGCCCCGCGGACGCGTACGCGGCCGCCGAAGAGTTCACGCGCTTTTGTGCAGCCCACTCCCTGGCGCCCTGCTGGTATTCCGTCGCCGATGACCAGTGGGAACACCTGGGGAGGCTGGGGTATCGGCGGGTCGCCGTTGCCGAGGAGACGCTGCTGCCCATCCGTGAACTCGAGTTCAGGGGGAAGGAGTGGCAGAACGTCCGCACCGCAATCAACAAGGCGCGGAAGCTCGGAATCGCCGCGCTCTGGTCGACCTATGGCGAACTGACAGGCAGCCTGCGGGCACAGGTCCACGAGATTTCCGAAGCATGGGTGGCCGACAAGGCCCTGCCGGAAATGGGGTTCACGCTGGGCAGCCTGGAAGAACTGAAGGATGACGAGGTTCTGCTGTGCCTGGCCGTGGACACCCAGGGCACAGTGCACGGCGTGACCAGTTGGCTTCCGGTGTTCGCCGGCGGACGTGTCGTCAGCCGGACCCTGGACTTCATGCGGCGCAGCCGCGGCTCCTTTCCCGGCGTCATGGAGTTCCTGATCGCCTCCGCCGTCATTCACTTCAAGGAGACCCTGGACGTCATATCGCTCTCCGGTTCCCCGTTGGTCAAGGCTGGTACCGCCAGCTCCGGACCGGCCGGCTCCCGTACCCCCGGCCCGGGTCCGGCGGCCGGAGCCGCCACAGCAGCCACAGAAGGGGATGTCCTGGGGAGGTTCCTGAACCTCCTGGGAAGTGGCCTCGAACCCGTTTACGGGTTCCGTTCGCTTGCAGCGTTCAAGGCCCGGTTCCAGCCCAGGCACCGGACCCTGTACATGATGTACCAGGACCCGCTGTGGCTGCCGCGCATCGGGCGCGCTGTCACCGAGGCATACATGCCCAACATCTCCTTCCGGCAGACAGCGAAGCTGGTGCGCGAAATTGTGGGCTAGGCGGCGGGCGGCGGTGGACCTGCCGGTTCCTCCGCAATTGCCCGGGCCGGGGCTGTCAGCGGCGTGCCCTGGCCCCGGTCCCGTGCCCTGGAGGGCGCGTGGGCGATCAATGCCAGTGTCGCGCCGATGAGGACGAGGTTCTTCATGACGAACTCACCGTCCGCTGTGAGGAGCAGCGGGTCGCCGTCGGCAAACATCAGCCCGGGCAGCATCACGAAGGTCAGGAACGTTCCGCACAGGTGCGCAGCCAGGGTCGGGAGTACCAGGCGCAAGGCCACCCCGGCGACGACCGCCGCGCCGAGCAGCACTTCAACTGCACCGAGAACGAGCACCACCATGTGCGGCTCTGCCCAGGGGAGAGTTCCGGCGACCATTTTCGCAACCGGCGAAACGCCTGCCACTTTCAGCGCTCCGAACCACATGAACACGACTCCAAGCAGAATACGCAGCGATGGCAACGCCGCAGGGCGAAGCACCCGCACGAGGCGTGCATCGGCAGCACACCCAAGACGCAACAGCAGCCCGCCCCCGCGCAGCAGATTTTTCATCGTTTCCCTCCCTGGCATTGGGGACAGCCGCCTCCCCGCTTATTGGATGCAGGGAGGCTACGGGAGGGCCCTTGTGTTTTCCTTTGGCACGCAGCCGCGGGGCGGGTCCCCGCAGGCGCCAGGGCGTGGCTCTTTTCCGCGTCAGCCCGCCGTTTGGAGCGCTACCCGCACCGGCTGGCCGGACTGCAGCGACGCCTGGGCGGCGTCGGCCACCATCGACGCCGCGACGGCATCCTCCGGTGTGCAGGGGTTCTCCCGCAGTCCCAGAACTACTTCCACGAAGGCAGCCATCTCGGCGCGGTACGCCCCGTGGAACCGCTCGGCGAAAGTCGTGTGCGGCGGCCCCGCCGGGAAACGCACTCCGGATTCGGCAGAGGACATGGCCATCTGTTCATCCATCCCCACCATGACGGACCCGGCGGATCCCTGGAGTTCCAGCCGGACATCATGGCCGGCCCCGTTGTAACGGGTGGCCGAGACCGTTCCGACGCTGCCGTCGTCGAACGTCACCACGGCCAGCGCGGTATCGACGTCGCCGACGGCGCCGATTGCAGGGTCACCGTTGTTTGACCCCTTGGCGAAAACCTCCACGATTTCCCTGCCCGTGAGCCAACGGAGGATATCGAAATCGTGGACGGAACAGTCGCGGAAGAGCCCGCCGGACGTCGCGAGGAACTCCACCGGCGGCGGCGTCATGTCGCACGTGACGGCCCTGACCGTATGGAGCCATCCCAGCTCCCCGGCGTCTAAGGCGCGCTTGGCCTCCAGGTAGCCAGGATCGAACCGGCGCTGATGGCCGATCTGCACCGTACCGCCCGTAGCCCGGATATGGTCGAGGACGGGCAGTGAATCCTGGACGTTCACTGCCACAGGCTTTTCGCAGAACACCGGAATGCCGGCGTCCACGCCCGCCCCGATCAGGTCCGGATGCGTTGCCGTTCCGGTGGCAATGACGAGGCCGTCGATGCCGGATTCAAGCAGCGCTTCAACGGACGGAACGAATCCGGCGCCTGTTTCAGCCGCCAGGGACCGGGCGTGCTCGGCGGCTACGTCGGTCAGCCTGAGGTTTACAGCCGTGCCCTGCGGCCCCGTCAGTCCGTTCAGCCCAGTGATGTTCCGGGCGTGCATAGCGCCGATCCGGCCCACTCCCACGAGCCCAAGTGTTACTTCTTTCATGCTGCTCCTTGCTGTCACGGGTTTCCCTACTCCGGTGCCCGGCCGGGTTCCGCCGTGGTCTCGTGCACGTCGGCGACCTCGGCCTGGACTTCCTTGAGGGCGTCGGTGTGGCCGCCGAGCTGTTCGAGTTCGTGGGCGAGTTCAGCGAGTTCGGCGCCGCCGGCCATCTGCGCGGTGAGTTCCTCCAGCGTGATGTCCTTCTTTTCGTAGTAGCCGATCGATTTGCCGCGCTTGAGCAGCAGGAACCGGTCCCCCACCGGGAAGGCGTGGTGCGGGTTGTGGGTGATGAAGATGACCCCGAGGCCCCGGTCCCTTGCCTGCAGGATGTAGCGGAGCACGACGCCGGACTGCTTGACGCCCAGGGCAGCGGTGGGTTCGTCCAGGATCAGGACCTTTGCGCCGAAGTACACGGCCCGGGCGATCGCGACACACTGGCGTTCACCGCCGGAGAGCTGCCCGATGGGCTGCTCGACGTCACGCAGATCGATGCCCATGTCCGCGAGTTCCTTCTTGGTGATGTCCTTCATCCGCTGGACATCCAGGCGTTTGAACGGCCCGGCCCCGGTGGTGATCTCCGAACCGAGGAAGAAGTTCCGCCAGATCGGCATCAGCGACACCACAGCCAGATCCTGGTACACGGTCGCGATGCCGACGTCGAGCGCCTCACGCGGGGAGCTGAATTTACGGGCCTCGCCCATGATGTTCAGGACGCCGTCGTCGTGCTGGTGCAGGCCGGCGATGATCTTGATCAGCGTGGACTTCCCCGCGCCGTTATCCCCCAGGACACAGGTGACCCGGCCGTTGTCCACCGCCATCGTCACATCGCTCAGCGCGATGATGTTCCCGTAATGCTTCCCGACTCCGTCGAGGGAGAGCAGATGCACCGGGGTGTGCGTCAGCGGGTCCTTCTCGTCCTTCAGCAGCGTCTGCTGGTCAATCTGATGTGCGTTCATGCCTCTTCGGCCCCTTCTACTTCAGTTCCGCGCGGCGTTTGACGATCAGGTTCACGATGGTGGCCAGCAGCAGCATCAGGCCCAGGAAGAACTTGAACCAGTCCGGGTTCCACTGCGCGTACACAATGCCCTTGTTCGCCATCCCGAAAATGAACGCTCCGATGGCTCCGCCCACAGCCGACCCGTAGCCGCCGGTTAGCAGGCACCCGCCGATCACCGCGGCGATGATGTAGAGGAACTCGTTGCCCACACCCTCACCGGACTGCACGGCATCGAACGCGAACAGGTTATGCATGCCCAGCACCCAGCCGCAGAACCCGACCGCCATGAACAGTCCGATCTTGGTCTTCGTCACCGGGACACCCACCGCCCGGGCAGCGTTCGCGTCCCCGCCTGCAGCGAAAATCCAGTTCCCCACCCGGGTCCGCAGCAAAACCCACGAGGCCACCGCCACCAGGGCAATCCAGATGAACACCGTGATCTTGACCTCCACCCCGCCGAGGGTGATCGAGGACGCGAAGATCGCCTGCGCCGAGGAGAACCCGTCCATCGTGGAGATCGACGGCGACGACACCGACCCGCCGATCAGCCTGGTCAGGCCCAGGTTCAGGCCGGTCAGCATCAAAAACGTCGCCAGGGTCACGATGAAGCTGGGCAGCTTGGTCTTGATCAGGATCCACCCGTTGATGAACCCGATGCCGAGGGAGACCACCAGGGCCAGGCCGACGCCGACCCACACGTTCGTGCTGAAATACCAGCTGAACAGCGACGCCGTCAGCGCCGAACTGATCACCGCCACACCGGTGGAAAGGTCAAACTCCCCGCCGATCATCAGCAGCGACACGCCTACGGCCATGATGCCGATGGTCGAGGACCCGTACAGCACGGTCGCGAACGCGTTCGGCTGGATGAAGGTCTGCGACACCGAAGCGAAGAAGACAAAAAGGACAACAGCGCCCACGAGGGCACCGACCTCGGGCCGGCCGAGGAGCTTCTGCAGCGGATTCTTCCTGCCGATCCGCTCGTCGGCCACGGCGGGTTTAGTCATGGTCTGGGTCATGGTCATTGGAATGCTCCTTGCTGCCCGGTCCGGCCATTGCGCCGGACCGGGCTGGCGGACTGCTAGCGGATGCCCTGCTGGGCGAAAGTGAGGGCGTTGGCGGCTCCGGCTTTGTCCACGATGGTGGGACCGGTCAGCACAGGCTGGCCGCCGCCGACCTTGAAGCCGCCGCGCTTGAACTGCCACAGCGCGTCCACGGAACCGTATCCCTGCAGCCAGGGCTGCTGGTCAACGGTGAATTCAACAGCGCCGTCCGCAATCTTCTGGGCGAGCTCGGCATTCATGTCAAAGGAGGCCACCTTGACCTTGCTGCCGGCCGCGGTCACCGCCTTAAGGATGGTCAGCGTGTAGGGCGCCCCCAGGCCGATGATGACGTCGGCGTCGGCCGTCGCCTGCAGCTTGGCGGTGACGGTGGAGGATACCTGGGTCATATCAGTACCCTGCACATACAGGATCTCCGTCGCCGGTACCTTCGACTTCACACCCGCGCAGCGGGCTTCGAGGCCAACGTGCCCCTGCTCCTGGATGACGCAGATCGCGTGCTTGAGTCCGAGGGAGTTGAGCTTGTCCCCCACGGCTTCACCGGCGAGCTTCTCATTGGAACCGAAGTGCGTGAACGCACCGAGCTGGGCAGAAACGGACTCACCCGCATTGAGGCTCACCACGGGGATGCCGGCGTCGGTGGCTTTCTTAAGGGCGTCCTTAAGGGCGTCCGGCTTGGCCAGGGTCACTGCGATGCCGTCCACCTTCTGGTCCACGGCCTGCTGGATCAGCTGGGCCTGGCGGCCACCCTCGGGGTCGGAGGTGTAGAGCAGTTCCACATTGTCCTTGGCGGCGGCTTCCTCGGCACCCTTGCGGACGATGTCCCAGAAGGTATCACCTGGAGCGGCATGCGTGATGAGGGCGATCTTGATGCGCGGCGTCGACGCGGCCTGGCCGCCGCCGCCCCCGGCATTGGCGTTCTCCGGTGCCCTGCCGCCGCTGGATGAGCAGGCGCTGAGGGCCAGCATCGGTACCACGGCGGCAACCAGGGCCACCCTCCGCCATGAAAATTTCTTCACCGAAAATCTCCTTTGATCCGGGGTCCGTCGGTGCCACACCGCACCGGCCGGAATGTTGATATCTCCGATCATCGTGACTCGGATCACGCTTGTCAATCTTTGTCCTAACATTAGGACGATATTAGTTTTCTCGCGCCTACTCGCCAGCGAAGGCGTGCCGGAACGCTGATAGGGCTTTGTCGCCCGCTGCCGGTCCCGAGCCGCCCGACGCGGCCGCCTCAAGGCCAATAACACCCGAGTAGCCGGCACCTGCGAGCGCTTTGGCCACGGCGCTGTAGTTGATCTCCCCTGTTCCGGGCTCGCACCGGCCCGGGACGTCGGCTACCTGGATTTCCCCGACCCACGGCAGTGCGCCGCGGACAAGTTCGATCAGGTTCCCTTCGCCGATCTGGGCGTGATAAAGATCCAGCATCATCTTCACGTTCGGGTGGCCAACCGCGGACACCAGTGCCTGCGTGTCTTTGGCCCGGGCCAGCGGTATCCCCGGGTGGTCCAGGACCGTGTTGAGGTTCTCGAGCGCAAAGACCACGCCGTGCCGTTCACCCAGGCTGCCCAGCCGCTCCAGGGTGCGGAGGCCGGTCAGCCACATCTGGCCGGTGGCGCGGTGGAGGGGCCGCACAGCAACCCCGCCGCCGCCGAGTTCAGCCGGATGGACGACCATCCGCTCGACGCCGAGCTCCAGCGCCGCCGGAATGAGCTTCGCCGCCGATTCAACAACGCGGTCCGAGCTCTCGGCGTCGATGAGGCTGCCCCCGAAGTAGCCGCTCATGGAGGAAAACCGGGCACCTGTGGCCACCAGAGCTGGAATGTCACGGTTCCGTGTATCCCACAGCTCCACGTCGAAGCCCTGCTCATGAATGCGCCGCACCCGTTCGAGGAAGGGCAGTTCGCCGTAGATCATTTCGGCGCAGGCTGCCAGCCGGAAGTTCATGCGCCGGGCCCCGCGTGCTGCCCCGTGCGCTCCAGCCCCGGCTCGGCCGGGCGCAGCCGCGCCACAGCCGATACCTCAACCGGGACGCCGGTTTCGTGCGACCGGACGGCCGCCAGCGCCACCGCGAGCGCATTGCGGGCATCGACGCCGCCAGGAGCCGGTGTTCCAACCGCTGCGCCGCCGGCGCAGCGCGCCGCAACGCCGTCAACAAAGCGGGCAAGTTCGGCCGTGTACGCATCGTGGAACAGGTCAATGTTCAGCCGCACGGTGTCCGAGGCAATGCCCGCGGCTGTGTAGCTCACGGCGCTCGATGCCTGTGGTCCGCCGGCAGCGACCATGCCCGCGGACCCGAAGACTTCGCCCCGGACGTCGTAGCCATACAGGGCATTGAAGTTGGCTTCGGCCACCGCGATGGCCCCGTTGCTGTAGGTCACAGTCACCACCGCCGTGTCCAGCAGTCCTCCGGCTTTCGCCTCGGGCGCCACGAGGGCGTCAGCCACTGCGTGCACCTTCAGCGGCACCGCTCCCGGATTCAGCCAGTTGAGGGTGTCGAAATCATGGATCAGCGTTTCCAGGAAGATCGTTCCGGGGGCGATGCGCTCCGGGGAGGCAATCCCGGCCGCGGTACCCGGGTCCCGCGTAAGGGAACGCATCAGCTGCGGAGTGCCCACGGCACCGTCGTCGATCAGCTTCCGCGCTGCAGCAAAGTCCGCCGCGAAGCGCCGGTTGAACCCGAACTGGACGTTGACCCCGGCAGCATCCGCAGCAGCCAGCGCCTCATCCAGTTCCTCGACAGTGCGGCCGCCCGGCTTTTCGCAGAACACATCCTTCCCTGCCCGGGCCGCAGCCGCGATCAGGCCGGAATGGAACCTTACCGGTGATGCAATCAGGACCGCATCAATCTCGGGGTCATTGATCACGTCCGCCGGATCTGCGGTAATTCTGGCAACGCCGAGCCTGCCTGCCAAGGCCTCGGCGGCGGCAAGGGCGGGATCAGCGACGGCATCCAGCCGCGCGTTCGGAAGCCGGTGCGCCACGGACTCGGCGTGGAAGGCGCCGATCCACCCTGCTCCAATCAGGCCAAGGCGCACGGGGCGGTTTTCGGCGGCCGGCTGGTGGACGTAGGTCATAATCAATCCTCTTCTGCAGTCTCTAGATCGTTCTAGTGAACTGATCGTGGCACAGCCTTGGTGTTCTGTCTAGATCGTTCTATAGACTGCTGGCAGCAAAGGAGGCACATGACTGAACAGCAACGGCGGCCCACCCTCATGGATGTGGCCGCAGCGGCCGGCGTATCACGGGCCCTGGTTTCCATCGTGATGCGCGGCGCCCCCGGCGCGGCCGAAGCCACCCGGAAAAAGGTGCTCGAGTCCGCACGCGAGCTGGGCTACCGGCCCGACAGCCGCGCCCGGCTGTTGCGCAGCACCCGCACCAAACTCCTGGGCCTCAGCTTCTCCACGGCCCATGCGTTCCATGCCGAGATTGTGGACGCCGCCTACGCCGAGGCCAGCGCCAAAGGCTACGAACTGGCGTTGGGCGGCGTCACGAGCGGCAGGCCCGAGTCCCGGACCATCGAGGCCCTTCTGGACTTCGGGTCCGAGGCCCTGATCCTGGTCTCGCCCACGCTCAGCAGCGACGAACTGGGGCGGTACGCCGGCCAGGTGCCGGTGGTGAGCCTCCTCCGGAACGACGTCGGCGACCTCACCGACTCGGTGAGCAGCGACGACCACGAGGGAATCCGGATGGCCGTGGAGCACTTGGTGTCCCTGGGGCACCGGCGGATTGTGCATGTCGACGGCGGTTCTGCCGTTTCTGCCGAACCGCGCCGCGCTGCCTTCAGGGCGGAGATGGAACGCCGCGGCCTGGAGCCGGCCATTGTTGCCGGCGGCGCGATGGAGGAAGACGGAATGGCCGCCGGCAATTCACTTCGCGAAGACATGCCCACAGCCGTCATCGCGTTCAACGACAGGGCGGCCCTTGGACTCATCGAGAGCCTCCGGGCACAGGGGCTGAACATTCCGGCGGATGTGTCAGTACTGGGCTATGACGACAGCCAGTTCGCGCGGCTCAGCTACGTGCAGCTGTCCTCGATCAGCCAGGACGCCCCGCTGCTGGCTGCGGCAGCCGTGGACCGGGCCGTGGCGCGGATAGAAGGAACCCAGCCAGCCGGGCATGTGGTGCGGATCCCGCACCTGGTGGCGCGCCGAACCACGGCCGCCCCTGCCGGCGGATAGGTGGGGTGCTAGGAATTGGCGGTGCTAGGAATTGGCGGTGCTAGGAATTGGCGGTGCTAGGAATTGGCTTCGACGGTCAGCCCGGCGTCGGCTCCGGCAACAATGGCGCTGGTCTCCGGCGAAGCGAAGCGCTTGGCCAGCTCCCGGACCACGGCCTGAAGTTCCTGGCGGAGCACGTCCGGGTCAATGGACGCCGCGGCGAGGACGGACCGTTCCATGTCCGCTGCAGCCATCACGGCTTCGGTGCCCCGCTCGGTGAGCGACACGACGTGGCTGCGGCGGTCCGATGTGCTGCGCTGCCGCACGATGTGCCCGTGCGATTCGAGGCGGCTGAGCGTCTTGCCCATGGTTTGGGCCTGCACCCGGACGAGCTGGGCAAGCTGCGCCTGCGTCATGGGGCCGCTGTTGTAGAGCACCTCGATGGCGATGACGCCGGCATGGGTCAGGCCGATGGCGCCCAGCTTCTCGTTCCATGAGTGCTCAACAAGGCGGGCCGCCGTGGACAAGAGGCGCCCTGTGGGCCAGCGATCCATATCAGGCATACCACCAAGTATAACTAAGCCTGATTAGTACCCGGCACGAAGCCCTTACTAAGCTGAAATGTCCTGACCTAGAACAAGGAGACAACGTTGGCTGAAAAACTTACGCCGGGCGACACCGCCCCCGGTTTCACGCTGAAGGACGCCACGGGTGCGGACGTCAGCCTCGGCGACTACCGCGGCCGGAACACCATCGTCTATTTCTACCCGGCTGCCGCCACGCCCGGATGCACCAAGCAGGCCTGCGATTTCCGCGACAGCCTGGCATCCCTTCAGGCCGCAGGCTACGAGGTCCTGGGGATCTCGCCGGACCCTGTGGGCAAGCTGGCCAAATTCGCCGACGCCGAGGGCCTCACCTTCCCGCTCCTGTCGGACGAAGACCATGCCGTCGCCGAGGCATACGCCGCGTGGGGCGAGAAGAAGAACTACGGCCGGACCTACGAGGGCCTCATCCGCTCCACCGTGGTGGTGGACCAGGACGGCAAGGTTGCCGTGGCCCAGTACAACGTCCGCGCCACCGGACACGTCGCCAAGCTGCGCAAGGACCTCAAGCTCTCAGAGGCTTGATGACCCTGCGCCCTGACGTTCCCGCTCCTGCCGCGGGAACCGCACAGGTGACGGTACAATTGAGGCTGGCATCCGCCGTCGTACGTTTTTGCTGCTGCCGGCAGCAGGAAGGCTCAACGGGCGGAGCCGGGCGCGAGTGGTGAAATTGGCAGACACGCAGGATTTAGGTTCCTGTGCCTTCGGGCGTGGGGGTTCAAGTCCCCCCTTGCGCACTGCAGATAAGACTGTGCACAAATACAAGAAGAGGAAATCCCGGGCTTCGGCCCGGGATTTCCCCATTTAAGAAACCCTCCGCCAGGAAATTTTCGGGTTCACCCATCCATGGCTGCAGAGCAGGCGAATACCCAGTGAGCCATCTGGCCCGTTCGTCGGCACAACTAAGGAGAACCCAAATGCAGTCCTTCAAGCGCCCCGCCTTCACCGCCGCAAGTCTCGCAGCCGCAGCCCTGCTGAGCCTCACCGCCTGCGGCGGCTCCGCCGGCACATCCGGCAGCTCATCGGCCGCACCCGAACAGTCGAGCATGGCACCGTCGAGCATGGCGCCGTCGCCGTCAGAGACTTCGGCGGCAGCCATGGATCCGGCCGCCAACCTCGCCGGGCCCGGCTGTGCCGACTACGCCAAGCAGGTTCCCAGCGGCAAGGGCTCGGTCGCCGGCATGGCCCTGGACCCCGTGGCCGTAGCCGCATCGAACAACCCGCTGCTGAAGACGCTGACAGCCGCTGTCTCCGGCAAGCTGAATCCGAAAGTCAATCTGGTCGACACGCTGAACGGCAGTCAGTTCACGGTGTTCGCGCCGGTTGACGATGCCTTCGCGAAAGTCGACGCAGCAACGATCGAGACCCTCAAGAAGGACGACGCGCTCCTGAGCAAGATCCTCACCTACCACGTGGTCCCGGGCCAGATCACCCCGGACAAGATCGTGGGAACGCACAAGACCGTGCAGGGCGGATCGGTGACGGTGACCGGCACCAAGGATGCCCTCAAGGTGGACGGGGCCAACGTGATCTGTGGCGGCGTCCAGACGGCGAACGCCACCGTTTACCTGGTGGACTCGGTCCTGATGCCCAAGTAACCGCCGGGCCTGGTCCCGGACGCGTCCCGGACAAAAGCCGCGGTCCGCACCCGAGCGTGCGGACCGCGGCTTTTTGTCTGCCGGGCGTGTCCTGGCTCACGCATAAGCCAGGGGTGTGCGATCCGTCAACTAGACTGGGTGCCGGGCAAGCAGCCGCCCACGCGCACCCCAGCAGTCCAGAGGTGGTAATCGAGTGCCCAGCAGCAGTATCCCGCGCCGTACGGCCCTCAAGACCGGCGCCGTCCTCCTGGGCCTGTCCCTCACGTCCTGCACGAGCGAAGCCCGGCCCACGCCGTCGTCCGCCGCGGCGAGCACCACAACAGCCGCCGCTGCACCGTCAGAGACCTTTACGTTCGGCACGGCCTCGCAGCCCCTGGGCCTGGACCCTGCCCTGGCCAACGACGTCGAATCGCAGCGGGTCACCCGGCAGGTCCTGGAAGGACTCGTGGGTGTTGACCAGACAACGGGCGAGCCCACGCCGCTGCTGGCGACCGAGTGGACAGAATCGGCGGACGGCATGTCCTACACTTTCACCCTTCGCCCGGGCATCAGGTTTCACGACGGCTCCCCTTTCAACGCCGACGCCGTCTGCACCAATTTCGAGCGCTGGTTCAAGTTTCCGGAGGCGCTGCGGAAGCAGGCGCCCGGCACGACCTTCAAGGGCGTCTTCAAGGAACACGCGGACCACGCGGAGCTGTCCGTCTTCAAATCCTGCACCGCCCTGTCCGCCCTGCGCGTGCGGATCAACCTCACGGAGCGCTTCACCGGCTTCCTCCAGGCCCTGACGCTGCCTGCGTTCGCCATTTCCTCCCCCAAGGCACTCGCCGCCGGAAAGGCCGACCAGCTCAGCCTGCGGCGCGGCAGCCAGGCACTGTCGGCTTACGCCACGCGCCCCGTGGGCACCGGCCCCTTCCGGTTCTCCGCCTGGGACAGCGCGGGCGTCACCCTCGCGGCCAACAAGGAGTACTGGGGCGCGCAGGGACAGATCGCCACGCTCAAGTTCATCACCTACGACCACCCGCAGACGCGGCTGCAGGCCCTGCTGGACGGCCGGATCGACGGCTATGACACCGTGACGGTGGGCAACTTCGACCAGCTGGTCAAGCGCGGCATGCAGATCATCCAGCGGGACCCGTTCTCGGTGATGTATCTCGGCATGAACCAGGAAATACCCGTGCTGAAGAACCTCAAGGTCCGCCAGGCGATCGAGCTCGCCATCGACAAGGACACGCTGATCAGGCGCTTCTTCATCGACAACACGGCCCAGGCCTCACAGTTCGTTCCACCCAAGCTCAGCGGCTTCAACAACAACGCACCCGCGCTGGGGCATGACCCCGCCAAGGCGAAGGAACTCCTGGCGGAGGCCGGCTACAGGGGCCAGGCGCTGAAGTTCTACTACCCCATGAACGTCACCCGGCCGTACCTGCCCACGCCGGAGAAGGTCTATGCGGAGATCAGCCGCCAGCTCACGGCAGTCGGCCTGAACATCAGACCCGTCCCCGTCGACTGGACGGACGGCTATCTGCAGAAGGTGCAGAACCCCGGCGACCATGCCCTGCACCTGCTCGGCTGGAACGGTTCCTATGCCGACGCGGACAACTTCCTCGCGCCGCTTTTCGGGGAAAAGAACGGCGAGTTCGGCTACCAGGACCCGCAGGTGTTCGCCAAGATCGACCGCGCCCGCGGCCTCCCGGACGGCCAGGAGCGCACGCAGCAGTACCAGACCATCAACGCCCAGATCGCTGAGTCGTTGCCGGCCGTCCCCATCGCGTTCCCGATCTCCGCACTGGCCCTGTCCGACCGGGTGATCAGCTACCCCGCCTCGCCGGTATTAAATGAAGTTTTCACCAAGGTCCAGCTGAGGCCTTGACGCCGGGGGCCAATTTCAGTTAGTGGGCGGTGCAGGGATATTCTGTGACAGCCAGAGCCGCCTATCGGAGACTGATTGTGACCTTCATTTCCAAGACCCAAAATGCCGACGTCGTCCTCATTGGCGGCGGCATCATGAGCGCCACGCTGGGTGCGTTCATCAAGCAGCTCGAACCCAACTGGACCATCTCCCTGTTCGAGCGGCTTGACGAGGCCGGCCTGGAGAGCTCGGGACCGTGGAACAACGCCGGCACCGGACACGCCGCGCTGTGTGAGCTTAATTACTCCCCCGCAGCCAAAGACGGCTCGGTCAATCCTGCCAAGGCACTGCACATCAACGAGCAGTACCAGCTGTCCCGCCAGTTCTGGTCCCACCTGGTGGACAACTCCCTGATCGGCTCGCCCAAGGGTTTCATCAACACCGTTCCGCACATGAGTTTCGTCATCGGCGACGACAACTCCAACTTCCTCAAGACCCGGTACAACGCGCTCAAGGAGCACACGCTGTTCCGGAGCATGGAGTACTCCGAGGACTTCGCCCAGATCGCCAAGTGGGCGCCGCTGATCGTCAAGGGGCGCGACACGAAGCAGCGCGTCGCCGCCACCCGCGCCGCCGAGGGCACCGACGTCGACTTCGGCGCCCTGACCCGGGAGCTGACCGGCTACCTCGCCAACAACGGCGTCGAGATCAACTACGGCCACGACGTCACCGATGTGCGCCGGGCGTCCGACGGCGGCTGGGACCTTTCGCTCAAGCACCCCGCTTCCGGTGAGCGCGGCAGCATCCGGGCCAAGTTCGTCTTCGTCGGCGCCGGTGGCGGGGCGCTGCACCTGCTGCAGGCCTCGGGCATCCCGGAAAGCAAGGGCTTCGGCGGGTTCCCCGTCTCCGGCCAGTTTTTCCGCTGCACCGACCCGTCCCTCGCGTCCCAGCACAACGCCAAGGTCTACGGCCAGGCTTCCGTCGGCGCGCCGCCCATGTCCGTGCCGCACCTGGACACCCGCTACGTCAACGGCAAGCGCTCCCTGCTGTTCGGCCCGTATGCCGGCTTCTCCACGAACTTCCTGAAGAACGGCAGCTACCTGGACCTCCCGCTGTCCATCCGGCCGAGCAACATCATTCCGATGCTCGCCGTGGCCAAGGACAACATGGACCTGACCGCGTACCTGGTCAAGGAGGTGGCCAAGCGCCACGGTGACAAGGTCGAGGCGCTCCGCGAGTACTACCCCGAGGCCAAGGACGGCGACTGGGAACTTATCACCGCTGGCCAGCGTGTGCAGATCATCAAGAAGGATCCGAAGAAGGGCGGTGTCCTGCAGTTCGGCACCGAGGTGATCGCCGCCCGCGACGGTTCCGTCGGCGCCCTCCTCGGCGCTTCGCCGGGGGCTTCCACGGCCGTGCCGATCATGATCGAGCTCCTGCAGAAGTCCTTCCCCAAGAACTTCAAGGGCTGGCAGTCCAAGCTCAAGGAAATGATGCCGGGCTACGGTGTCAAGCTCAACGAAAACCCGGAGCTGGCGGCTGAACTCGAGAAGGCCACCGCCAAGAGCCTTCAGCTGGAAGCATCGCCCGCAGTCCAGCGTTGACCTACCAGCGCTGACCCGGCGCGGGTTGCGGCAGGCATCACCGAAGGCAAACCGTCCGTCGACCCAGGAGATCATGCGATGTTCCGGCTGGCCCACCTATCCCTCGGGAACCGCGCACTCATCGCGCTGATCACCATCTTCGCCTCGGTGTTCGGCGTGATCACCATGTCCTCGCTGAAGCAGGAACTCATCCCCTCGATTGAGTTCCCGCGGATCACGGTGATCACGTCGATGCCGGGGGCGTCGCCCGAGGTGGTGGACAAGCAGGTCAGCCGACCGCTCGAGACGGCGCTGAACGGCGTCGAAGGCCTGGAGTCGACGTCGTCCACCTCCCGCAACGGCGTCTCGCAGATCAGCCTCGTCTTCACCTATGGCTCCAACCTGGACCGTGCCCGGAACCAGATCGACCGGGCCATTTCCAATGCGAAGCGCACGCTCCCGGACGACGTCCAGCCGCAGGCCATCGCCGGGAGCATCAGCGACTTCCCGATCGTCTTCCTTGCCGTTTCCTCCGACAAGCCGCTGAGTGAGCTGAACACGGATCTTCAGCGCCTGTCGGTGCCCCGGCTGCAAAAGCTCGACGGCGTCCGCGGCGCCGACGTGACCGGAGGCGCCAGCAGGCACATCCTCATCCAGCCGAACGCGGCCCGGATGGCCTCCGGCGGTGCCAGCATCCAGTCGCTCCGAAACGCCCTGACCAACAATGGCGACCTTGTCCCGGCGGGCACGATTGAGGAGAAGGGCCAAAGCCTCTCCCTGCAGATCGGCAGCCCGGTCGACTCGGTCGCAGCGGTGAAGGCCCTCCCGCTCAGCGGGGCCAAAGCCGGGACCACCATCGGTTCCGTGGCCGACGTCAGCATCAGGGACGACGCGCGGACATCGATCACCCGGACGAACGGCCTCGAAACGCTGGCCATCTCCGTGACCAAGAAGCCCGAGGGCGACACCGTGGCGATCTCGCACGCGGTCAAGGACCTGCTGCCGCAGCTCGAGGCGGAGCTTGGCTCGGGCGCCAAGATCACGCCCGTCTTCGACCAGGCACCCTTCATCGAGAAGTCCATCAAGGACCTCACCACGGAGGGGCTTCTGGGCCTCGGCTTCGCGGTGGCCGTCATTCTCCTCTTCCTCATGTCCGTCCGCTCCACCCTGGTCACCGCCGTCTCCATTCCGCTGTCGCTGCTGATCGCTTTCATCGGCCTGTCCGGCACGGGGTATTCACTGAACATCCTCACGCTCGGGGCGCTGACCATCGCGATTGGCCGGGTGGTGGACGATTCCATCGTGGTGATCGAGAACATCAAGCGGCACCTGAGCTACGGCGAAGCCAAGCTAACCGCGATCCTCACCTCCATCCGTGAAGTGGCCGGCGCGATCACCGCTTCCACGCTGACCACCGTGGCCGTTTTCCTCCCGATCGCCTTTGTGGGCGAGCTCGCGGGCGAACTGTTCCGCCCGTTCGCGCTGACTGTCACCATCGCCCTGCTCTCCTCGCTGCTGGTGTCTCTGACCATCGTGCCGGTGCTCGCGTACTGGTTCCTGAAGAACCCCGCGAACGAAGGCACCGGCGATGCCCCGCGGTCCGCCGGGGAAGTCCAGTCGCAGGCCCATGAGGCCGAACAGCGCAGCCTGCTCCAGCGCGGCTATCTTCCCGTGCTGAACAAAACCCAGAAGCACCCCGTCATCACGCTGATCGCAGCGGTCCTGGTCCTCGGCGGGACCGCCGCGATGACGCCGCTGCTCGCCACCGACCTGCTGGGCCGGTCCGGGGAGAACAGCATGACGGTCAAGCAGGAACTTCCCGCCGGCACCAGCCTCGACGACACCAGCGCCGCAGCCCGGAAGGTCGAGGACGTGCTCCTTGGCATCGACGGGATCAGGGACGTCCAGGTGACCTCCGGCAACGCGCAGGCCGGCTTCACCGCACTGACGTCCTCGGGCGCCTCCAATTCCTCCTTCACGGTTGTCACCGACGAAAAAGCCAACCAGGGCAAGCTGCAGGACACGGTCCGCAGCGAACTCGCGGCCGCAGGTGCGGCGGGCAAGATCTCTGTCGGCTCCCAGCAGGGAGGCTTCGGAACGTCCTCCACCGTGGACATCACCCTGAAGGCCGCCACGTCCGAGGACCTTAGGAAGGCCAGCGACGCCATGGTCAAGGCCATGACCGGAGTGCCCGGAAGCAGTGAGGTGACCACCAACCTGGCGGCCAGCCAGCCCGTGGTGCAGGTGAACGTGGACCGGGCCAAGGCCGTTGCCGCCGGCCTGACCGAAGAGCAGGTGGCAGGCGTCCTGGCCTCCACCATCAGCCCCGTCCCCGCGGGCACCGTCCGCATCGACACGGACGATTTCCCGGTCCAGATCGGCGAAGGCAAACGCTTCACCAGCATCGCCGCCGTCCGGGACATCCTGCTCCCCACCGCATCGGGAGCGGTCCCGCTCAGCCGGATTGCCGCCGTCGAACAGGTCGACGTCCCCGTCTCCATCACCTCAAGCAACGGCCAGCGGACGGCGCAGGTGTCCGTCACGCCGTCGGGGTCCAACCTGGGCGCCGTCAGCGCCGACGTGCAGCAGCGCCTCAAGGGCGTGGACCTTCCCGCCGGGGTGACCGCGGAGATCGGCGGCGCCACGACCCAGCAGGCGGAATCGTTCCGGCAGCTCGGCCTCGCGCTGCTGGCAGCCATCGCCATCGTCTACGTGATCATGGTGGCGACCTTCAAGTCCCTGGTGCAGCCGCTGATCCTCCTCGTTTCGGTGCCGTTCGCCGCCACCGGGGCCGTGGCCCTGCTCCTGGCCACGCGGGTGCCACTGGGGCTGCCGTCGCTGATCGGCATGCTGATGCTCGTGGGCATCGTGGTGACCAACGCGATCGTGCTGATCGACCTGATCAACCAGTACCGGAAGCCGCGCGGCGGCAAGCCGGGGATGGGCGTCGCCGACGCCATCACGCACGGCGCCCGGCAGCGGCTCCGCCCCATCCTGATGACCGCGCTGGCCACGGTCTTCGCGCTGACCCCGATGGCCCTTGGCATGACCGGCGGCGGCGGGTTCATTTCCCAGCCGCTGGCCATAGTGGTGATCGGCGGCCTTGTCTCCTCCACGGCGCTCACGCTGGTGCTCGTCCCCGTGCTGTACCGGCTGGTGGAAGGGCGGAAGGAGAAGAAGGAGCTCCTGCGCCAGCTCAAGCAGCGGCCCGGCTTCTCCCCTGCCGATGACGACGTCGATGCCGAGTTCGCCGACTGGACCACGGGCATGGTGCCCAAGCTCACCGGCCGCCGGGCCGCCCCCGGCTCCCCGGACTGATTCCCCTCGACCCAACTGACCGGCCCCGAGGGCTAGAGTGGGCCCATGAGCGAGCAATTCAGCGTTGAGCCGGTAAATGAGCACCAGTTCGTGGTGCGTGCCACCACCGACGGCGGGGTCATCGAATCCTGGTTCCGGGCCGATCCGGAGGTCATAGAAGAGCTGGGCCTGAACGACGTCGACGAAGTGGACATCGTGAAACAGACGGCGGTCTTCCTTGCCGAGCACCAGCCCGTGGAGGATTTTCCGCCGATGCTTGATCTGGTCGACGTCATGGCCAGCTACGACGACTATGCCGACAGGATCCGCGGGCAGCTTCGTTCCAGCTGATGTCCCCCTTTGGGCCGCCGGGAATATCCCCGCGTGGGGGACGTTTAGGTGGGTACATGCAAATGCATGTAAATCGGGTACACTGGTAACACAGGTCCGAACATCTTCGGCGAACGGAAGGCTCATCATGCAGATCGGCGTATTCAGCGTCAGCGACATCACCCAGGACCCCACCACGGGCCGGACCCCTACGGAGCACGAGCGCATCAAGGCCTCCGTGGCGATCGCCAGGAAGGTCGAAGAAATCGGCATGGACGTCTACGCCATCGGCGAGCACCACAACCGGCCGTTCTTCTCCTCCTCCCCCACCACCACGCTCGCCTACATCGCCGCACAGACAGAGCGCATCACGCTGTCCACGGCCACCACGTTGATCACCACGAACGATCCGGTCAAGATCGCCGAGGACTTCGCCATGCTGCAGCATCTCGCCGACGGCCGCGTTGACCTGGTGCTGGGCCGTGGCAATACGGCCCCGGTCTACCCCTGGTTCGGCAAGAACATCCAGGACGGGATCGAACTCGCCATCGAGAACTACAGCCTGCTGCGCAAGCTGTGGGATGAGGACACGGTCAACTGGTCCGGAAAGTTCCGCACGCCGCTGCAGAACTTCACCTCCACCCCGCGCCCGCTCGACGGCGTGGCCCCCTTTGTGTGGCACGGCTCCATCCGCACCCCGCAGATCGCGGAGGTGGCGGCGTACTACGGCGACGGGTTCTTCGCGAACAACATCTTCTGGCCCAAGGAGCACTACCAGCAGCTGATTGGCCTGTACCGCGAGCGCTACGAGCACTACGGCCACGGCAAGGCTGACCAGGCCATCGTGGGGCTCGGCGGACAGTTCTTCATGCGGAAGAACTCCCAGGACGCCGTCAGGGAATTCCGGCCGTACTTCGACAACGCCCCCGTTTACGGCCACGGCCCGTCACTGGAGGACTTCACGTCGCAGACCCCGCTCACCGTCGGGAGCCCGCAGGAGGTCATCGAGAAGACCCTCTCGTTCCGCGAGTTCTTCGGCGACTACCAGCGCCAGCTGTTCCTGATCGACCACGCCGGCCTGCCGCTGAAGACCGTGCTGGAGCAGCTGGACCTGTTCGGCGAGGAGGTCCTGCCGGTCCTGCGCAAGGAGTACGCCGACCGCACACCGGAGCACATCCCGGCTCCGCCCACGCACGCCGGACGGGTTGCCGCCCGGATCGCAGCCGAGGGCGCCGCAGCTGAGGGGATTGGCCAGGACACCGCTGCCGCCGCCTCCCCGACGGATTCACGATGACACCGCGGAACGCACCGGCGGCTTCCGGGCCGTCGGTGTCCGGGCGGTCAATGTCCGCAGTCCGGCTGGCCGCCGAAACCTGGGAGTCCCTGTTCCGGGCGCAGGTGGCCGTGATGCGCCGGCTGCAGTCCGGCCCCGCGTTCCGGAACCTGGCGGTGAATGAGTACGACGTGTTGTTCACCCTGTCGCGGTGCCCGTCCGGCTGGCTCCGGCTGAACGAGCTGAACGACAACGTGCTGCTGAGCCAGTCCAGCCTGAGCAGGCTGGTGGACCGGCTGGAGAAGCGCGGCTACGTGGAACGCATGCCGGCCCCCGACGACGGCAGGGGCGTGCTGCTGAAGCTCACGGAGGAGGGCGCCGCGCTGCAGAAGGAAATCGGCCGCGAGCACGTGCGGGACATCGCCGAGCTCGTCGGTCCGGCACTGACGGCGGCGGAGCAGCGGGAGCTGCTGCGGCTTACCGAAAAACTGCGGGCGTCGCTGCCGTCCCGTTAGGGACGGCAGGCAGTGAGCCGCAACCTGTCAGCGGATGACGGCCAGCTTGTCCGGGTCCTCCGCGGGGAGTTCGCCGTCCACGGTCGCGGACACCCGGATCTCTTTGAGGGACAGGCTTCCGCCCACCGTGGACAGGAACGCGGTGTCCGAGGAGTCACGCCCTGCCGTGATGCGCAGCATGGCCTCCCGGGGAGCCAGGCCGGTGGGGTCGATCACGTGCCAGGCCCCGTTGACATGTGCCTCGGCGACGGCGTGGAAATCCATCGGGGAAAGGCCGGGGGCGTACACTGCTGCCAGCCGGGCGGGCACGTTCTTGGCGCGGAGCAGCGATATCGCCAGGTGCGCATAGTCCCGGCACACGCCCCGCCGGTGCAGGAGTGTCTCCACGGCACCGTCCGTTCCCCGGGACGAACCGCTGACGTACCGCAGTTCGCTGAACACCCAGTTGCGCACAGCCTGCAGGAGCTCCTGCCCCTGGAGTCCGCCGAATTCCGCATAGGACGTGGGCAGCAGCCGGTCGGACTCCGCGTACCGGCTGGGCCGGACATACCGGATCAGTTCCATCAGCGGGGCCTCCGCGGGTTCTGCCCGGCCACCGACGGTTGCCGAGTAATCCACGGTGACTTCCGAGGGGTCCGCGAACTCCATGTAGTGGAACCTGCCGCCATGGTGGTCCGAAAGCTCGGTCAGCGGAACCTGTTCCCCGTCCGCCGTCACGCTGAGGTTCTCCTCGAAGGACGAGTAGCCGGCGTTCCGCGCCACGGAGATGGCCATGGCCACCTTGGTGTCGGCCACGGTCTTAAATACCAGGCGGGCAGCAACAGTTCGTTCCATGGGTCTCCGGGGTGTGAGGCGGTGTGAGTCAGCGGCTGCGGGCTGGGGTGTGCCGGAGCGCAGCGGGACTAGTTCTTGATCTTCAGAGACATTAGCATCCGCTGGACGTTGGCGAATTCGGAGCCCTTGTTGACGTACCCGGCGGCCTGGTCCAGCGTGTCAAAGGCCTTGGCCGGGGCCACCTTTTCATCCGGCGCGAATGCCTTCAGCGAGCGCACGTCGCTGAACGAGTAGTTCCCCTTGCCTGCCAGGCGCTGGACCACATTCTGCAGCTGGCACGCCTTTGAATCGGCGCCGCCCACCAGGTTGGTGATGCCGTAGGAGCCAAAGTAGCGGTAGCCCTGGATCACCCTGAACACCACGTGCGGGTCGATGGTCCCCTCCCCGCCGCTGTGCGGCAGCTCCACCGGGACACTGCTGACCACGACGTAGGGCTTGCGGGCCGACGCCGCGCAGGACGCGGCGCCGGTGCTGGGCAGGCCTGTCTGCAGGGTGGCAAGGTACGTGCCTTCCGCGTCCTTGACCTCGATCTTCACAGCACCCGGAAGGGTCCCCTTGTCAGGGTCCACCGACTGGGCAATCCAGTCCTGCGGAAGCTCGAAGCTCACCGTCTTGGCGGGGTCGGTGAAAACCTTCCACGCCGCCGCCGTGGCTCCGGCCGAGGCGGAGGCGGAGGCACCGGGCGTCGCGGAGCCGCCGGCTGCCGAGGGGCCCGCTGAACCCGTGGCGGCACCGCTCGCCGGGCTGGTACCCGGTTCCGCCGTCCAGGCGGGCGCCCCCTTGCCGTCACTGCTGCAGCCGGCCACCAGTCCCGCCGTCAGCAGCACGACGGCGGCGATGCCCATACGTCCGGAGGCCCTGGTCCCTGTCATGGATCCAGCCTAGCCGGGACGACTGGCCCGTCTGCCGGTTGCCGGCCAGCGTTTCGCCCAGCCACCAGGGGCACCGCAACGCGCCCGGGCAATTAGCAATAGGCTGTGATCATGCCCGAACATGAGTTGGACGCAGCGGAACAGACCCTGGCGCGCATGTCCGCCGTCGACATTGCCGACTGGCGGCTGCGGACGTTCGCCCTCTACGACACCGTGCGGAAAATCGCCGCGGACAGCCCGGCCGAGGCCCACGCCTACTGGCGGCAGGAGCGCGACCGCATGTTCGGCACGCACCCGGCGTCCGCCCTGACGGACCAGGCCAAGGCCTCCTTCTACGGGCTCAAGACGGTTGACTACGACCCCATCTACCGGTTCTACGTCCCCCTGACCAAGGAGGGCGCCGGACGGGAGATGAACGTCGAAACCGGGACGGACGGGCTGGTCAGGTTTGTCCGGCTTGGAACGTTCGACCTTCCCGAGATGGGGCAGCTCGCCGTGTGGAAGCTGCAGGGCTACGGCGGCGGGATCTTCGTCCCGTTCCGTGATGCCACGGCGGGAAAGCCCGGCGGAAGCTACGGCGCCGGCCGCTACCTGCTGGACACCATCAAGGGGGCGTTCCACGGCATCCGCGGTTCCGGGCCGGAGGCCCAGTACGTGCTTGACTTCAACTTCGCCTACAACCCCTCGTGCGCCTACAACGAGGCCTGGGCCTGCCCGCTGGCCGGCCCGGCCAACCGGCTGGCTGTGGAAATCCCCGTCGGCGAGCTGTACTGACGTCACGCAGTTCCTGGCCGCTCCGCCCCGCACATACGATGGCTGAATGACCCCACCTGTCCAGCGGCGGATCGCCCGCGTCCGCCCCCTCGTCCCCGCCCGCTCCTCGGCCCCGGACACGGCACCCGCCAAAGGGACGGCACAGCTTCCCGAGCAGTTCTTCGTGGCCAACGGTGCCGCGGACTTTGCGGGCACCGCGGGACGGACCTGGACCGTGGTGGAGTCGCCGTTCCCTGGCTCGCGGGCCAACGCCGCCAGCAACCACCGCGAGGGGTGGGAGCCCGGCGCCAAGGTCTCCGAGGACAGCTTCACGTTCCTGGCGCCGAGCGTGCCGGCCAATGTCCTGGGGATGGCCCACAACACCGGGCAGGCCGGCAGGGACCTTCCCCCGCAGGCCTTCCACAAGGCGGCCACCAGCGTGATCGGCCCGGGTGAGGCGATTGAACTGCCGGCCGGAATCGGGCTGGTGGAGCCGGAAGCGGAACTCGCCGTCGTCGTCGGCCGCGCAGCGAAAAACCTGACCCTCGACAACGCCCGGACGGCCGTGCTGGGGTACACCATCGCCAACGACGTCACCGCGCGCAAGCTGCAAAAGTCCGATGAGCTCTGGCTCAGCGCCAAAAGCCAGGACACCTTCACACCGGCCGGCCCCTGGATCGTGACCGGGCTGGACCACACGGACCTGCCCATCGGCGTCGTCCACAACGGAACGGAACTGCCCGCGGCAAGCACGGCCGGCCTCGGCTGGAAGGTGGACGAGATCCTCGTCTACCTGACGTCGTTCATGACCCTGCACCCCGGCGACCTGGTGCTCACCGGCTTCCCGGCGGCCAGCGCCGGCATCCGGCCGGGTGACACCGTCAGCTGCCGGGTGGGCGGAATCGGGGAGCTCTCCAACCCCGTCACAGCCGCCAGCTGACCGGAACCCTACCCCGGAATCAGGCCCAGGTTCCGGACGCTTCCGACGGCGGCCGTCACCGCAGCGGCGGCAGCCTCCAGGTCCGCGGCGGTCACCGAGGAATCAAAGCTGAAGCGAACGGCGGTCTGCGCCACCTCGGCTTCGATGCCCAGTGCCACCAGCACCGGCGACGGCGCATCCAATCCCGCAGCGCAGGCCGAGCCGCTGGAGCAGACCACGCCCTGGCGCTCAAGTTCCAGGAGCACGGACTCCCCGCTGGTGCCCGGGAAGCAGAACGACGCGACCGATGGCAGCCGCTGGGACGGATGGCCGGTCAGCATGGCCCCGGGGACGCTGTCCAGGACGGCCTTGATGAACTGGTCCCGCAGGCCCGTGACGCGGGCCGCGAGTGCGCGCTGGTCGGCGTGCGCCAGGGTGAGCGCGGTGGCCAGGGCCACGGCACCGGCGACGTTCTCCGTGCCGGAGCGCCGGCCACGTTCCTGCCCGCCGCCGTGAACCAGGGGCTCCACACGGGTCCGGCCCCGCACGAACAGGACCCCGTTGCCTTTGGGTGCCCCGAGCTTGTGCCCGGAGATGCTCAGCGCGTCCACGCCGAGCGCCCTCACGTCCAGCGGCAGCCAGCCGGCGGCCTGCACGGCGTCGGTGTGGAAGGGGATCCCCAGCCCCTTCGCCAGTGCCGCCAGATCGGCCACCGGCTGGACGGTGCCCACCTCGTTGTTGGCGTACATGATGCTGACCAGCGCGGTTTCGTCCCGCAGCACCGCGGCAAGCGCCCCCGGGGTGATCGTTCCGTTCCCGTCGACCGGCACCACGTCCACGGTGAAGCCGTGGAAGCGTTCAAGGTACCGTGCGGACTCCTCCACGGCAGGATGCTCGACGGCGCTGATCGCCACCCGATTCAGGGCAGGGTCCGCGGCCTGCCGCGCCAGGGCAATCCCCTTGACCGCGAGGTTGTCCGCCTCTGTTCCGCCCGATGTGAACGTGATCTCCCCCGGCCGGCAGCCCAGCACCGCGGCCACGGTCTTCCGGGCATCAGCGAGCGCCCGCGCCGCGGAGTCGCCGAGCGGGTGGTGGCTTGACGGGTTGCCGAATTCGCCGGTGAGGTAGGGCCACATGGCCTCCAGCACCTCTCGGCGGACGGGGGTTGTGGCTGCTGCGTCCAGGAAGATCATGGTGTGCTCACCCCACTGTCAGTTCGACGTCCAGGCCAAGGTCGAGGGCAGTGACGCTGTGCGTCAGGGCACCGACGGAGATCACGTCCACGCCGGCGGCGGCGATGTCAGCCACGGTGCGCAGGTTGACGTTGCCGCTGGCCTCCACCACGGCCCGGCCGGCGACCTGCCGGACCCCGGCGCGGAGTTCCTCGAGGCTGAAGTTGTCCAGCATGATGGTGTCCACGCCGGCGGCCAGGACGGGTTCGATCTGGTCGGCGCTGTCCACTTCCACTTCGAAGTGCGTGGTGTGTCCCAGCTGGGCCTTCGCACCGGCGAGGAGCGCGGTCAGGCGTGCGGGGTCTCCCCCGGTCATGACGGCAAGGTGGTTGTCCTTGGCCAGCACGGCGTCGGAAAGGCTGTAGCGGTGGTTGGCCCCGCCGCCGCACCGGACGGCGTAGCGTTCCAGCACGCGCAGGCCGGGGGTGGTTTTGCGGGTGTCCGTGATGCGGGCCTTGGTGCCGGCGGCCAGGGCCACGAATTCCGCCGTCTTGGTGGCGATGGCGCTCATCCGCTGTGCCAGGTTCAGGCCGACCCGTTCCGCCAGCAGCACGCTGCGTGCCCGGCCGGTGACCCGGGCGAGCTTCGTTCCGGCTGCGAAGGCCTCGCCGTCTGCCACGAGCAGCTCCACCTGCGTGTCAGGGTCCACCATCAGCATCGCGTCGCGGAACACGCTGCCGCCGCTGAAGACTCCCGGGACGCGGGCGTTGAGGACCGCGGTGGCGCGGGCCTCGGCCGGGATCAGCAGCTGCGAGGTGATGTCGCCGCTGGGCGCATCCTCCGCGAAGGCCCGCTCCAGGATCTCGCGGACGGGTGCTGCGGGGAGGGTCAGGCTAGTCATGGACAAGGCTCGCTTTCGGGCTCATTCTGAATTCTTCGTCTAGGGTGTCGGGCTGGCCAGCCAGGCTGAGGGCGGCTTCCGGCAGGCCGTCGTCCCGGTAATGCGCGCCCAGCGAATCGGTCCGCTCCCGCGCCGCATGGACCAGCAGCTGCGCTGCGAGCAACAGGTTGGCATCCTCGTGAACACGCGGGTCCGCACTCAGCGGCGCGATTTCCGGACACACATCTTCGAACCACCCGGCCAGCGCGGTCCCCGCCTCCCGCAGCAACTCGCCGCTGCGAAGCACCCCGGCCTTGGCAGTCATCAACCGCCGCAGAGCAAAACGAGAGAACTCCCCGGATGCCGCATCTCCCAATCCCTCCTCGGGGTAGGGCGCAGCGCTTCCGTCGTCCGCCGCGAAGTCGCGGGACAGTGCTACGGAAGCGTGCGTCAAGGGGAGGCCGCTCGCGGCCGAGCTAGCACGCGGAGTAGTGCTGGCTTGCGACGGCTCACGCTGTTCGCCAAGGAACGCTTCGACAGCCCGCCGCCCGAACACCAGTCCTTCGAGGAGCGAATTGCTGGCGAGCCGGTTGGCGCCTTGGACTCCGGTGCAGGCGACTTCGCCGGCTGCGAAGAGACCCGGGACAGTGGTGCGGCCGTGCAGGTCGGTGGAGACGCCCCCCATCCAGTAGTGCGCGGCCGGCGCGACGGGCACGAGCTCCCGGGTCCAGTCGAAGCCGGCTTCGCGGGTGCGCTGGGTGATGGTGGGGAAGCGCTTCGCCAGGAATCCTGCTCCCCGCGCCTGCTCGAGGACCCGGGCGTCGAGGTAAACGTGCCCGTTGGGTTCGCCGAGTGCGGCCAGGTGCAGGGCGATGCTGCGGGAAACAACGTCGCGCGGGGCGAGCTCGCCGTCGGGGTGGTAGCCGTGCAGGAAGCGGCGGCCGTGCGCATCAATGAGGATGGCCCCCTCACCGCGGACGGCCTCGGAAATCAGCAGCGGGTCGCTGGCGGCGTCGGTGTTGGCTCCCGTGCCGGGCGTGGCCAGGCAGGTGGGGTGGAACTGGAAGAACTCCAGGTCCGCGACGGCGGCACCGGCGCGCCAGGCGAGGGCCAGTCCGTCGGCCGTGGCAACGGACGGGTTCGTGGTCTGCGCGAACAGCTGCCCCGCCCCGCCGGTGGCCAGCAGCACGGCGTCGGCCTGGATCCTGCCCGCCCTTCCGTCCTGCAGGAACTCCACACCGGTTACCCGCCGTCCCTGCTGCAGGAGGGCGGTAACGGTGGCGTGGCCCAGGAGCCGGATCCTGCCTGTGGCCTGCGCCGCCAGCACCGCACAGATCAGGGCGTTGGCGATGCCGGCGCCGGTGGCGTCGCCGCCGGCGTGCAGGATCCGCGGCGCCGAGTGGGCGGCCTCCAGGCCCAAGGCGGGACCGCCGTCGTCGTCCAGGTCGAAGCGGACGCCGAAGCGTCCGAGCCCGGCGATGTCCCGGCGCGCCTCGGTGCAGAGAACGCGAACGGCCGCCGGGTTGCAGTGGCCGGCACCGGCCTTCAGCGTGTCGGCAATGTGCGCGGCCACGGTGTCTCCGGGCGCCGGCTCATCCAGGACGGCGGAAATGCCGCCCTGGGCGAAGTACGTGTTGCTCTCCGCGAGCGCGCCCTTGGTCAGCAGCACCACGTCGGCGCCTGCCTCCGCCGCGAGCAGGGCGGCATAGAGGCCGGCGATGCCGCTGCCGACGACGGCGAGCCGCCGGCGTCCGGCCGTTCCGTTTTCGCTGGGGATGGTCATTGCGGGCTCTCTATTGGGGCTTGGCGGCAAGCATGCGCTCGAGTGCCGTCCTGGCGTCCTGCTGCACGTCGTCGTCCACGGTGATGCGGTTGACCACCCGGCCGGCGACGAGCTCTTCGAGGACCCAGGCCAGGTAACCGGGGTGGATCCTGTACATGGTGCTGCAGGGGCAGATCACCGGGTCCAGGCAGAAGATGGTGTGCTGCGGGTACTGGGCCGCCAGCCGGTTCACCATGTTGATCTCGGTGCCGATCGCGAAGACCGTGGGCTCGGTGGCCGCCGCAATGGCCTTCTGGATGAAGTCCGTGGACCCGGCAGAGTCGGCTGCGTCCACCACTTCCATGGGGCATTCGGGGTGCACAATGACGTTGACGCCGGGGAAGTCGGCACGGGCCTTCTCGATCTGGGCCACGCTGAAACGCTTGTGGACCGAGCAGAATCCGTGCCACAGGATCACGCGGGAGTCCAGCAGGGCCTGTTCGTCGTTGCCGCCGAGCTCCTTGCGCGGGTTCCACATGGGCATCTGCCCGAGCGGGACGCCCAGCGCCTTGGCCGTGTTCCGGCCGAGGTGCTGGTCCGGGAAGAACAGGACGCGCTGACCACGCTCGAACGCCCACTCAAGGACCGTCTTGGCGTTCGAGGAGGTGCAGACGATGCCGCCGTTCCGGCCGCAAAAGGCCTTCAGGGCCGCGGAGGAATTCATGTAGGTGACGGGGATGACCGGAACGCGGCCTTCGGCGTCGGGCTCAGTGCCGAAGATCTCCTGAAGCTGTTCCCAGCACTCCTCCACGGAATCGGCGTCGGCCATGTCCGCCATCGAGCAGCCTGCGGCGAGGTTGGGCAGGATGACAGCCTGCTCCGGCGTGGAGAGGGTGTCGGCGGTCTCGGCCATGAAGTGCACGCCGCAGAACACGATCGCTTCGGCGTCGGGCCGCGTCAGTGCGGCGTTGGCCAGCTGGAAGGAGTCACCCACAAAGTCGGCGTACTGGACAACCTCGTCGCGCTGGTAGAAGTGGCCCAGGATGACGGCACGGTCGCCGAGTGCCGCCTTGGCGGCCCGGATCCGGGCATCGAGCTCGGCGTCGGTGGCCAGCTTGTACTCCTCAGGCAGCTGCCCCTGGCGCGGCGTGGAGGCGGGAGCGACGTCGGCGCTGGAAGCTCCGGGACCGTAGGCCGGAACACCGGCGAGGGCTTCCGCGACGTCATACTCCCAGGGACCCTGGGCAAGCGCGGAACTGCAGGTGCCGCCGGCGCCGGCTGCAGTGGCCTTCTCGGCCTGTTCACGCGTGATCAGCTGGATGGCAGTGTTGACGCTGCTCATGGGGTGCTCCTGTTATCTGGGTCGAGGCCGGGGCGGCCGGTAAATCGGTAAAGACGCGGCGGGCGGTGCTTGCCGCCCTGGAGGTATTCACCGGTTTCTTCGATTTCCGGCGTCGACTTGATCTGCCGGCGGAAGTTGGCGGGGTCCAGTTGCGTGTCCAGCACGGCTTCATAGACCTCGCGGACCTGGGCGAGGGTGAAGTACTCCCCCAGGAAGTGGTAGGCGATGGAGCCGTAGGCCAGCTTGTTCCGCAGGCGCCACAGGGCGTAGTCCACAATCCCGTTGTGGTCGAAGGCCAGGCTGCCGAGCTTGTCGGCACGGAACCACCGGACATTTTCGGATTCGTCCGCCAGGGCAGCTTCCGTGGGCTGGACCAGCGCCCAGTAGACGATGGACACCACGCGCTGGGTGGGCGAGCGGTGCAGGCCGCCGAAGGCGTAGAGCTGCTCGAGGTAGCTGGGGGCCAGCCCGGTGGTTTCCCGCAGGTTCCGCGAGGCCGCGTCCTGCAGCGACTCAGAGTGCGTCAGCGGACCGCCGGGCAGGGCCCACAGGCCTTTGAACGGTTCCCGGATCCGGCGGACCAGCGGCAGCCAAAGCGTTGGCCGGCCGGAGGATTCGCTGGGACGGAGGGCGAAAATCACCGTGGAAATGGCGAGCGACGGCGGCGCGGACTGCCGCTCGGCCACGTTGGCTGAGGTGGTGTACACGGTAATCACCCGCTTCGCTGCGACGGCCGGCCCTCAGGTCTGCCCTGGATTAGTTATGGTCAATTTGACCTGAACTGATTTTACGGCCCGTTCCCCTGGATGACAAATGTTTCGGACTTCGGGGCCGGAAGTTGGGTGTAAATTCGAAAGGTCCCAAAAGGACCAGTTCCCCAACCCCAAGAAGGTACGCAGCATGACGATGAAGTCCACGGCAGAGCGACCCGCAGTCCAGCTCCGCCACAGCATGAAGCCCCGCCAGCTCACCATGATGGGCCTGGGCAGCGCCATTGGCGCCGGGCTCTTCCTGGGCTCCGGTGCCGGCGTCCAGGCGGCCGGCCCGGCAGTCCTGGTTTCGTATCTGGTGGCCGGCACGCTCATCATCCTGGTCATGTGGGCACTCGGCGAAATGGCGGCAGCCAACCCCAACAGCGGCGCGTTCTCCGTGTACGCCGAACGCGCCATGGGCAAGACGGCCGGGGCAACCGTGGGCTGGCTGTGGTGGCTGCAGTTGGTGGTGGTCATCGCCGCCGAAGCACTCGGCGCCGCGGGGCTCCTGTTTTCGGTCTGGCCGGTGGTCCCGGTGTGGGCGCTCTCGCTCGTGTTCATGGTGGTGTTCACCGGCATCAACCTGGCCGGTGTGAAGAACTTCGGCGAGTTCGAGTTCTGGTTTGCCATCCTCAAGGTGACCGCCATCGTCCTGTTCCTCGCCATCGGTGCCGCGCTGCTCCTGGGACTCCTGCCGGAGGTGCAGTCCCCTGGGCTGGCCACCATCACCGGCGACTTCGCACCGGCGGGCCTGGGCGGCATCGCCACGGCCCTGTTCGTGGTGATTTTCGCGTTTGGCGGCACGGAAATCGTGAGTGTCGCAGCCGCGGAAACCGAAGATCCCGAGCACAGCGTCACCAGGGCCATCCGGACTGTCGTCTGGCGGATCCTTGTCTTCTACATCGGCTCGGTCTTCGTGATCGCCGCCGTCCTTCCGGCCACCTCGGGGGCCCTGTCCTCGCCGTTTGCCGGCGTCCTGGACGCCGCCCGCATCCCGGGTGCCGCCACGGCAATTACCCTGGTGGCCGTCGTCGCACTTCTGTCCGCCCTGAACGCCAACCTGTACGGGGCGTCCCGCATGGTGTTCTCGCTCGCGGAGCGGGGCGAGGCTCCCGGTTTCCTGTCCCGCCTCAGCGGCGCGGGGGTGCCGATGGCCGCCGTCGGCGTTTCCGTCGCGTTCGGATTCATCGCCACGGTCCTGGAGCTGCTCTTCCCCGAGCGCATCCTGCCCGCCCTGTTCCAGCTCGTCGGGTCCACGTGCCTGGTGGTCTGGGGTTCGGCACTGGTCTCCCAGCTCATTCTGCGCCGGCGGGCGGACCGCGACGGCACTCCCCTGCCGCTGCGGATGAAGGGCTTCCCCGGGCTCACGGTGTTCGGCCTCGTGCTCCTGGGGCTGGTGTTTGCGGTGGGCTTCAGTGCCGAGAGCAGCCGCATCCAGCTGATCAGCACGATCCTGCTGATTGCCGGGATCGCCGCCGCGTGCTGGGCGGGGGCACGGATCGCTGCGTCGCGGCGCGCCCGGCTCCGCTAACCGTGGATTTGCCCAGTCCGCCGACAGGTAGAGTGGTGCCCATCCACGGCGGACCGGCGACGAAGCAGTGCCGGCGAGCCCTGCACCTGACAAGGATTGAGACTTGACGAGGACTGAAGCGATGAGCGGCAAACACACCGGCGAACAGCACTCCCACACGGTCGAGGGCACCGACCCGCAGCTCTACGTCGAAGTGCATGACCCGCAGAACGACGCCGGGCTCCGCCCCATCCTCCTTATCCACGGCTTCTCCGCGTCCAGCAAGCTGAACTGGGAGGACACCGGCTGGATCCCGGCGCTGCTGGAGGCCGGCCGCCGGGTCATCGCCGTCGACCTGCCCGGCCACGGCCGGAGCGGCGCGCCCGAGGACATGGACTCCTACTCGCCCAGCCGGATCCGGGCAGACCTCCTGCAGATCGCGTTCGACGCCGGCGCCCGGCCCCTGCGCCACGGCGACCCCGCAAGCGGGCTGGACGTGATCGGCTATTCCCTGGGTTCCCGGCTCGGTTGGGAGTTCGGCGCCACCCAGCCGGAGCTGGTCCACCGCCTGGTCCTGGGCGGCCCGAACGTGGCCGACCCGCTGGCAGCATTCGACCTCGTGGCCGCCCAGCGCTACCTGGCGGACGGCACGCCCATTCAGGATGCGTCCACAGCCGGGCTCCTCAGCATGGCGCAGGCGCTGCCGAGCAACAACATCTTTGCCCTGCTGTCCCTCGTGGAGGCCATCAAGGGTGAACCGTACGACCCCGCCGAGGCGGTGCCGCACATGCCGGTGCTCCTGGTGGCCGGCGAAAACGACGAACGCGCCGCGTCCATGCCACAGCTGGCCGAGCTGGCCCGGAACGCCGGTTCCATGGCCGAACAGCTGGTGCTGCCCGGACGCACGCACACCAGCGCCATCACCAGCCGCGCCTTCAAGCAGGCGGCCATCTTGTTCCTCGGGAGCTAGGCAGGGCCGGTTTCCCCGCCCCCAACACCTGGCCGGAACGCCGTCGAATATCCCGGCTCCCGCCGGAGCCGACGGGCGTAGGCTGGAACGTGGGGGCGGAAACACCGGAAGAGGAACCCATGGGCATGGTTTTTGAGGACCGGGAAGACGCAGGACGGCAGCTTGCGGCCGCCCTTCCCCAATTCCGCGAGCGCCCGGACACGGTTGTGCTGGGCCTGGCCCGGGGCGGCATCCCGGTGGCCGTCGCCGCAGCTGACGTCCTGCACCTGCCGTTCGGGGCCCTGCTGGTCCGCAAACTCGGCATCCCCGGCCATGAAGAGACCGCGTATGGTGCGCTGGCCTACTCGGGCGGAAGGATTGTCCGCCTTCTCAACAGGCCTCTCGTGGAGCGGATTCTCGACGACGGCGTGCGGCAGGAGTGGCTCGACCACGTCGAGCACCGGGAGCGGAACGAACTGATGCGCCGCGCCGAGAGCTATCCGGCTGTGCACCCCGATATCCACGGCAAGACGGCCCTGCTCGTGGACGACGGACTGGCGACGGGGGCCACGATGCGGGCAGCCGTCGAGGCCGTCCGGATGGCAGGCGCGGCAACCGTGGTGGCTGCCGCGCCCGTCGGCTCGATCGAGGCGGAGAAGTCATTGTCCCGGGTCTGCAATGTCCTTTGCCTGCACCTGCCGGGAAGGTTCCGGGCCGTGGGGGCTTTTTACCGGCACTTTGATCAGCTGAGCGACGAGGACGCCATCGCCCTGCTGCACGGCGCACGCATCTAGTGGTCGCCAGGCATCAGTGCCGGCTGATGCCGAGCGGGCGGCCCCGCGTCTCCTTCGCCAGGACCACGCCGATGCCCGAGATGACGCACAGGATCATGATGTAGATGCCGATAGAGCCGGCCCACTTGGTGCTCTGCAGGAGTGACTCGGCGATGGTGGCGGCGAAGGCGCCGCCCAGGATGGCACCGAACGCATAACCGATCGAGATGCCCGAGTACCGCACGTTGGCGGGGAACATCTCCGCGTACATGGCGGACATGGGCCCGTAGGAAAGCCCCAGGCCGACCGTGAGGACGAACAGCGCCACGCCGTAGAGCACGATGTCCTTCGTGTCGATGAGGGCGAACATTGGGATCATCCATGCGAAGACGATCGCGTAGCCGGCCAGGAAGGTCTTGACCCGGCCGATCTTGTCCGAGAGCCAGCCGCCCACCAGGGTGAAGATCAGCCAGCCGAAGGATGCGAGGGTGGTGGCCAGCAGGATCTGCGGCGTGGGCATCTTCAGCGTCCTGGTGGCGTAGGCGATGAAGAAGGCAATCAGGAGGTAGCCGGCGGCGTTGTTGCCGATGAAGATCATCGTGGAGTAGAGGACGGCCTTCTTGTGGCTCCGGATGAGCTCGCCGAGCGGGGCCTTGCTTTCTTCCTTGCGCGCCGTCATTTCCTTGAAGACCGGGCTCTCACCCACGGCGCGGCGGATCAGGTAACCCACCACGATCAGCACGATGGACAGCAGGAAGGGAACGCGCCAGCCCCAGGAGGCGAAATCTTCCTTGGACATGCCGGTGTTGAGGAAGTACAGCAGCCCGGTGGCCAGGATCATGCCGACGGGGACGCCGATCTGGGGGTAGGCGCCGAACAGGCCGCGCCTGCTCTTGGGGGCGTGTTCCACCGCCATCAGGGCCGCGCCGCCCCATTCGCCGCCGGCAGAGAAGCCTTGGACAACGCGGAGGGCGATCAGCAGCACCGGCGCCCAGAATCCGATCTGGGCATACGTGGGCAGCATGCCGATCAGTGCTGTGGCGGCTCCCATCATGATGAGGGTGAACACCAGCATGGCCTTGCGGCCCAGCCGGTCGCCCAGGTGCCCGGCAACGATGGCGCCAAGGGGGCGGAACAGGAAGCTGATGCCGATCAGCGCGAAGGAGAGGATCTGCGCCAGGCCCGGGTTGGATTCGTTCAGCGGGGCCAGGAACAGCGGTGACAGCAGCGTCGCTGTCAGCTGGGCGAAGATGAAAAAGTCGTACCACTCGATGGTTGTGCCCACCAGGGTGCCGGCGAGGACTTTGCGTTCCTCGCGCTTGCTGCTGGGGCCCGCCTCTGAATCGACGTGTGAAGTTGCGGTCATTGAAACTCCGTGGCTGGGGGCAGTGCTACTGCCGGAGGTGGGAGCCGCCCGATTTACTGATCGAACGGTCAGTTAGTGGAAGGATACTATGAAAGTGTGATTTGGCGCACCCCTTGGGCGGCCCTGCGCACAGTCGCCCTTCGCATCGGTTGCCCTGCGCATCAGTCGGTCCGGTGCATCAGTCGGTCCGGTGCAGGAATTCGCGCAGGCGCGCCCTTACCGGTTCGCGGTCGTAGGTGTTGACCAGGGCCCCGGCCATCCGGACAGGGTCCCCAAAGAAGAAGTATTCATAGAGCGACTGCCGGCCGGAGAACCCTGAAATCGAGGCGTCGAACGCCAGCTTGAACAGCCGGACACGCTCAGGGCCGGTCAGCGTCTTCCCTTGCAGGTAGAGGTCGATGTCGGCCCTGGCTTCGCCGTTGACGTCCGCCTCACCGGGCAGTGCCATCAGCCCCGAGGCGGAGAACTTCCGGATGATCTGCGGGAAACGCTGCGCCATCTTCGGGTACCAGTTGCGGGCAGCGTTGAGTGTGGTCCATTTGGGCAACATCACGCCGGCCTCGTTGGGTTTGGCGTCCGCCTCCGACGCGCGGACCAGAGCCTTGCCTATTTCGACGTCGATGATCAGTTCGGCGATGTCCTCCTGGATATGCTGGAACCCGTCGATGCCAATGGAATCGGCGAGCTCGGAGGCCAGGCCCAGGAAGAACTCGCTCTTGGCGATGGTCCGGGTGACGACCTGGTGGGTCATCAGGGCACCTGCGCCGGTATCGGCGTAGAACGCGTTGCAGAGCTGCGGGTTGCCGAGCATGAAGATGCGCTCGCCTGGAACGAAGACGTCGTCAAAGACGGCCACGGCGTCCATTTCCTCGTAGCGGGACGCCAGCGGTTCATCGTGGATGCTTCCGCCGTTGTACAGCGAGGTCCGGCACAGGTACCGGAGCCCGGGCGCGTCATTGGGAATGGCGAACGCAAAGGAATAGGGGGCGTCCTCCGGCGTGCCGCGCAGCACCGTGGACGGAAAGACCAGCAGCTCATCGGCGATGGGCGCGATCGTGGCGAGCATGCGGGCACCCCGGACCACGATGCCGTCGTCGCGCTCCTCCACGATGTGGGCCGTGAGCTGGCCGCCGAGCTGCTCGGAACCCGATACCGACCTGTTCACCTGCGGCGGGATCAGCGTGTGGGTTGCCAGCATGTCGTTTTCGCGCGCCCACTCGTAATACCTGCTGATGTTTTCGGCGAATTTGGGATCCGCCTGCGAGAACCATTTCCCGGCCGTGCCCAGGGCGGTCAGCGCGGAGTTCATGTAGTCGCCGGTGCGGCCGAGGAATCCGTTGGTCGCCTCGGCCCAAGTGGAGGTCGCCCTGCGCCGGTGCTGCAGGTCCTCGATGGTCCGGGGCACCAGGAAGGACGCATTGACGGGGTCCCCCGTGGTGGGCGAGGCGTAGGTCAGCGCTTCCCGGTACCGCTGGTCGTGCTGCATGTCGAACAGCTTCGCGTACTGCCGGGCAACGTTGCGGAAGGCCGGGTGTTCGGCAACTTTCTCGCTGACCACTTCACCGTCGATCGCGATATGCGGGGTCATCGCGTTGAGTTTGTCCAGGTACTGCTGGCCGGTTCTGATGCCCATTGCTGCCTCCAGTCGTCGTTGAACTGTCATTGGTGGTGGTGAAAGCGCGGTGACTACAACAGGTCTTCTATCCCCAACTGGCTCTCCGGGATGGTGGTGAAAGCGCCGTTGGCGAAGGCGAGCGCATCGCCGTTGCGGTGGCCGAAATCCACCACCTCGCCGAGATAGAGGGTGTGGTCGCCGCCGTCGTAAGCTGCCCAGGGCCGGCACTCAAAGTAGGCAAGCACGCCCGCGAGCCGGGGGGCTGTTGCGCCCTCCACCCAGCGGGGCTCCGGGCCCGGACGTCCTGCAAAGTGCGTGGCCAGGTACCTCTGTTCGGCGCCCAGAATGTTGACCGTGAAGGGCCGGCCGGCCAGCTCATCGTGTGCTCTGGCGGTGCGGGCAATGCTGGCCAAAACCAGCGGCGGGTCCATGGAGACGGATGTAAAGGAATTGACGGTGATGCCGTGGCGCTTGGTGAGGCCGTCGAACGTAACGATCGCGACTCCCGTGGCAAACCGGCCCAGGCTGCCGCGGAACCGGTGGGCGCGGGGAACTGCGGTCCGCCCCGGAACGTCGGGGCCCGCTGCTGGATTGGCCATCATCGTTAACTGCCCTATAGTTGGAGTGTTCGATAGTTGAACAGGCAATTCCTATATGGAACCGTAGCCCAAGGTGAGGGGCTGCACAAGCCCTTGTGGCTGGCCTCCCCGCCGACCTGCCTAGGATGGACAGCATGACTCCCAACGCCGGTGCCGCAGCGCAGGTTGCCCCCGCCCAGGCCTCGCCGTCGCAGACCCTCTCCCGTGGCATCCGCGCACTGGAAATCCTCGCCGAAGCTGACCGCCCGCTGACCATCGCCGAACTGGCCGGGGCAATGGGCGTCCACCGCTCCGTCGCCTACCGGATCCTGCGGACCCTTGAGGACCATTCCCTGCTGGTCCGGGACGACGCCGGCCGGGTCCAGCCCGGCCCCGGCCTCGCCGTGCTGGCGCGGGGCGTCTCCCGGAACCTCCAGACAGCCGCCCTTCCGGAGCTGACCCAGCTGGCCAACACACTTAACATGACCGCGTTCGTGGCGGTGTGGGACCACCAGGACTGTGTGACGCTCGTGACGGTGGAGCCCAGGCATTCCGCCGCCACAGTGGTGCAGCATCCGGGGTCCCGCCATCCGATCAGCTCCGGCGCGCCCGGCATCGCCATCCAGTCCGCCCTGACCGAGCATGAGTGGAACCAGCTGGCTCCCGCCGTGACGTACCGAGCGGAGGCTGCCGAGGCGCGGAAGCGCGGCTACGCTGCGAGCCACGACGAAGTCATCGCCGGTGTTTCCTCACTTGCCGCACCCGTCCGGGTGCCCGGCGGACGCCCGGCGGCCGTCGCCGTCGTCTATATCCGCTCAGCGCAGGATCCGGAACTGGTGGCGGCGGCCCTGACCGCCAGCGCCGCCAGGATCGAAGGTCAGCTCGCCTGAGTTGCCCGCTCCCTGGAACGGACGACGACGGCGGCAACCGCCCCGAGCGCGAACAGCGCCGCCGCGGCGGCCAGGGTTACGAGGAAGGCGGCGCTGTGGCCGGCGCCCTGCGCCAGCTGACCGCCGAGGGACGAGCCAAGCGCGGTGCCGGCAACGATGCCGCTGGCCAGCGCCGTCATCACCGTGGCCAGGCGGCCCGCCGGTGCCACCATCCCGCCTATGGCAAAGACCGTGACCATGACCGGGCCCACCGGCAGGCCCAGCGCGAGCAGAACCAGCACCATGCCCCAGCCGTCGGTGGGAAGGAACAGCAGAGTGGACAGCCCGGCCATGGCTGCGGCTCCCGCCACCCACCGGGCTGTCACCGGGAAACCGGCAGGCCAGTAAGCCACCGAGATGGCGGCCGCGGCCGAGCTGATGCCCATGACGGCGTACAGGAGCCCGGCTGCCTCTGATGTTGCGAAACCGGCGGCAAAGGCGCTCAAGGCAGCCTGCGTCGAGCCGAAAAACGTGCCCATGCAGACCATGGCCAGGACCGGAAGTGCCACCGGGGCCATGCCGGCAAGCCGGCTGCCTGGCCGGGACTCGGCGTTGGGCGCGCTGCCGCGGTGAACGCGGCTGCCGGCAGCGCGCCGCGGGACGGCACTGTGGGTCGGGTGGACGGCGAAGGCCGGAACCAGCGTGAGCGTGAGCGCCGCGGCCAGGGCAAGCGGCAGCCACGGGGCGACCAGGCTGGCCAGGACGCCCACGAGGGCCGGACCAAGCACGAACGTCAGCTCATCGGCCGTGCTCTCATAGGACAATGCGACGTCAAGGTCGGTGCTGTCGCCCGCGCGCCGGCTGCCGGCCGTGAGTGCCATCCACCGGACCCGGGCCAGCGGACCAACCTGGGGGCAGCTCAGCCCGGCCAGGAACGCGGCCGTGATGACGACCCACGCCGCGCCGACGTCATGCACGCCGGGAATCAAGTACGCAGCGGCGATGACGGCAAGCACGGCCACGACATTCAGGACAGCCGAGACCAGCAGTACCGGCCGCTGGCTGAACCGGTCGGCCAACCAGCCGAGGACCGGCGCACCGGCGGCCGAGCCGATACCGACGGCGCCCGCAGCGGCTCCGCCAACTGCATAAGAGCCGGTGACCGAGGTGGCAAGCGTCAGGGTGCCCAGCGTCAGCATCGCGAGGGGCAGGCGGGCGAACAGGCCCAGGGGCAGGAATCCCCTGCCTGCCAGCGCCGGCAGGCGCGCGAAGCGGCCGCCGAACTTCGGCGCCGGCGCGTTGGTTTCAGGGGAGCCGGCGCCGGGAGAGTAGGTCCGCGGGGATTCGGTGCCGGCGGGCGGGGTGACGGGACGGGGGTCGGCGTGCGATTGGGACGCCGCTGGAGTGTGCATGTATCCGGGCTCGTTCAGTCATGCGCATCGTCCCTCCTCCCGATGCGCCGAACCCGGTAACAGTCCCATGGTACTGGAATCAGACCGTCACAAGCGCGTCCTCGATGTGCACCGTGGAGCCGTTGCGCTGTTTCACCACCTGGAGCTGGCTGCCGATTCGCTGCTTCATCTCCCCCACATGACTCACGAGCCCCACCACGCGTCCGCCGTCCCGGAGGCCTTCCAGGGCATCCATGACCTGCTCCAGTGACTGCTCGTCGAGGCTGCCGAAGCCCTCGTCAACGAACAGCGTTTCAATGTCGACGCCGCCGGCTTCCTGCTGCACCACGTCAGCGAGGCCGAGGGCCAGTGACAGCGAGGCCATGAAGGATTCACCGCCGGAGAGTGTCGAGGTGTCGCGGCGGCGGCCGGTCCATTCATCCACGACTTCCAGACCCAGCCCGGACTTCGCGTTCCGGGCTGCCCTCGCGTCCGAGTGCTGCAGTGTGTAGCGGCCGTCGCTCATGGCCACGAGCCTTTCCGATGCAGCAATGGCGACCTGCTCGAGCCGCGCGGCCAGGACGTACGCGTTCAGGCTCATGCGGTAGCTGTTGTCGCCGGAACCGCGGGCCGCTTCGGCCAGGCCTTTCAGGATTTCAGCGCGTTCCCTCGGCTCCCGGCCGGATTCAGCGAGCTTTCCATACTCGGCGCGCAGGCGGCCCAGGGTCCCGGCGGCCTGCCGGGCCAGGCCAGCCGCCAGTGCAACGTCCTTGGCAGCCTTGTCGGCCTGAGCAGCTTCGGCGCGCAGCGCGTCCAGATCCACTGCGGCGGCCGCTAAACCGGCTTCGTGATGCCCGGCTGCGTGTTCCACGGCGGCCTGTTCCTTCGTCGCAAGGACGAGCTCCTCGCTGGCGAACAGTTCCTCGAGCCGCATTTCCTCATCCCGCCCGGCCTGGACGGCCGACTCCAGTCGGGCCGCCTCCGGCGCCGGCAGCAGGGCCTGGCGGGCCTCAGCGGCCGATGTAAATCCGGCCTCGGGAAGAGCACGGTCGAGCTCGGCCCGTGCCTCGGCCAGACGTGCCGCGGCCTGCTCCAGCTGCGACTGGGCGGCGTCAGCCTGCTCGAGAATGCCGACGACCCGGCCGATGGCGTTGCTGCGCAGAGCGAGGCTCGCGTGGCCTGCACGGAGCGTTTCGAGCGACGATTCCAGTGCGGCGGACTGCCCCTCGATTTCGGTCAGGGCCGATTCCGTCTGCGCCAGCTGCGACAACGTCTCCACACGCACCTGATCCGTGGAGTCGATGCGGTCGGCCAGTTCCTCCTGCCTGCTCCTGCTGGCCGCCAGTTCCGCTACGGCGGCCGCTGCCTCGGCAGCGGATTCCCGGGCAGCCTTGGCGGCCTCCGCCGCTTCGGCAGGATCCGTATCGCCGCCCTGGCCGGCGAGAACGGCCACCAACTGCCTGGACTCCGACAGCTCGGCGTCCAGTGCAGAAAGCGCCTTCTCGGCTGCCTCGCTACGCTCCTTGGCACGTTCCTCTTTGTCGGCAAGCCCCAGTACCGAGTCCCCGGCGGGCACCGGAGCGGGATGCTCGGGGCTGCCGCAGACGGGACAGGGCGCCCCGTTTTCCAGCTGCGAGGCCAGTTCGGCCGCCGCGTTGGCCAGGCGTTCCTCGCGGACGTCCAGCCACTGACGGCGCAGTTCCTGGCGGTGTTCCCTGCCCCTGAGGTGCCGTTCGGTCACCGCTACACACTCGGCCGAAGCAATTCCGTAGCGCCTGACTACGTCCACCAGCTCATCCGCGGCGGCCGCTTCCTTGGTGCGAAGCACGGATTCCCCTGCCAGCTGTTCCAGCGGCTGCAGGGTGGACCGCAGGGCCTCCATCTCAGTACGGAGGGAAAGCAGCCGGGCGGCGTGGTCGTCGGCGGCACGGGCGAGTTCCTGCCGCCGCCGGGCCAGCCCGGCGGCCCGTTCCCACAGGCCGCCCAGCCGGACCTCATCGGCCAGGCGTTCTCCGATCACGGCGCCAAGGGCGCGCAGGCGCGACAGCTCCGCGGCCACGTCGACGGCGGGGAGTCCCCTGCCCGCCAATTCGAGGCTGGACGTGGCTGCCTCACGCACACTGGCGGAGGCGTGGTCAGCGGCTTTTTCCGCCTGGTCGAACATCGCCTCGGCGGAGGTCACGGACTTCAGCTGGCCGCCGAGGAGCTCCGCCTTCCGGTGCAGGTCAAGCGTGGCGCCCGCCCTCACCAGTCCGGGTGCGGCCGCCTCCGCGTCTGCCCTACGGCGCAGGGCGGCAGCAAGCTTCGAGCGCCTTCCCTCCCTGGCCAGCTCCGCTTCGAGCCGGTCCGCGCAGGCACGGCGCTGTTCCTCGGAGGATTCCGCATCGCCGGCCAGCGCCGAGGCGCGCGACGAGGCTGCCTCCTCCAGCCAGGACAGGAGTTCTGGATCGCCTGCGGATTCCGGTGCTGCATCGGAGCCGACTTCGAGGGCCGCGGCCTCTCCCTGCGCCCTCGCCACCAGCACGCCCAGCCTGCCTTCAAGGTCCGCCACTTCCCTGACAGCCCCGGCGGCCTGGACCGCCAGCTCCCGCTCCACTGCCTCGAAGCGCTCGGTCCCAAAGAGTTTCTGCAGCAGCTCGAGGCGGTCCGAAGCCTTCGAGCGGAGGAATGCTGCGAAGTCCCCCTGGGGGAGCATGACGACGCGGGTGAACTGTTCCCGGTCCATGCCAAGGAGCGCGGTGATTTCCGCCCCTGCTTCATCGTTCCGGCCGGATTTTTCCACCCAGGCGCCGGCGACGCGTTCGCGGAGGAGGGTCTTGGCCTGTTGCGTGGTGAAACCGTTGCGTCCGCGGGCGCTCGGCTTGTCCCAGGCCGGCGACCGGGAAACCTCAAAACGCCTGCCCCGGGCAGTGAATTCGCAGGTCACGCGGGGTTCGGCAGCCGGGTCCGCATGGTCGCTGCGCAGTCTCTTGCCGTCCTGCCGCGCTCCGGGCACGGACCCGTAGAGCGCGTAGCAGATGGCGTCCAGCACGCTGGTCTTGCCGGCGCCGGTGGGGCCATTGAGCAGGAACAGCCCGTGGGCGCTCAGCCGGTCGAAATCAACTTCCTCCGTCCCGGCAAATGGACCGAACGCCGAGATCTCCAGACGGTGGATCCTCACAGTGATGCCTCCTGCAGACGAACATTCTCCAAAGCTTCGGTGAGGGCGGCCTGCTCTGCCGCGTCCGGCTCCCTGCCGCGGACGTGTTCCAGGAATCCGCAGCAGACGGCAAGATCGTCCTCTGCCTCGGCCAGCCGGCTGCTGTAGCTCGACCCGGATACCGCGGTGGCTCCCTCCGGCTCGAATCCGAGGACAAGCGTGTCCGGGAACCTGGCCCGCAGCCGCTCCATCGCCTGGGCCGGCCGCTGGGCGTCCGTCAGGGTCACCTGGCAGTAGGCCTCCTCGGCCCAGGCGTGCTCAGGCGATTCCAGCAGCGCGTCGAGGGTTCCCCTGAGGATGGCAAGCTGCCGCGGGGCGTCCCAGAGGACCTCGTCCACGCCGCTGACGCCGGACTCATTAATGTCCACGAGCCAGCCGCCCTTCAGGTGCTTCGCTTCCGAGAAGGAATACGCCAGCGGCGATCCCGAATAACGCACGTCCGGGGAGAGGGACTGCCGGCCGTGCAGGTGGCCGAGTGCGGTGTAGCTGAAGCCGTCAAACAGGTCCAGCGGGACAGCGCCTACTCCCCCGATGCTCAGGTCACGTTCGCTGTCCGAGCTGATGCCCCCGCTGGCGAAGGTGTGGGCCAGCACCACGGAGTGGACGGTCCGGGACGAGCTGCGCGCGGCGATGTCTGCCCTGATGCGTTCCGTGGCGGCACGGGTGACTTCGAAGTGGCTGGCGGTGTCCACTCCAAGCTGCTCGGCCACCAGCCGGGGCTCGAGCCAGGGGATGCCGTAGATCGCCAGCACAGGACCGTCCTGACCCGGCCGGGCCCCGCCGAGCGGCAGGACGAGGGGGACGTCCAGTTCCTGGAGGCGGGTGCGCAGGTGAACGCCACCTTTCTCCAGCAGCCGGGAGGCGAATCCGAGCCGGATGGCGGAGTCATGGTTTCCGCTGGTCAGCACCACCTGGGCACCCGCCCCGGTCAGCCGGACCAGGGCGTCGTCCAGCAGGTTGACGACGTCAACGCCGGGCAGCGCCCTGTCGTAGACGTCGCCGGCAATCAGCACGACATCGACGGACAGTTCGCTGACCCTCGCAACCAACTGGTCGACAAAGGCGCGCTGGGCGTCCAGCATGCCGACGCCATGGAAAGACCGGCCCAGATGCCAGTCGGAAGTGTGCAATAACCGCATATTCATAAGCTAAACGCGGGCACTGACAATATTGCCGACGCCGCGCTTCGGCGCGTCAAGACTGTTTGCTGCGCGGCCCGTCGAAGAAGTCGCGCGCCTCATCGCGGTCCGCTTCCGGCGCTGCGGCCGGGAGGTCCGCACCTGCTGTGTGGCCGTCATCCGTCCGTGTGCCTGCCGCACCGGGCTCTTCGTCCGAGTCGCCGTCGAAGTCGTCCAGTTCGGTTCCCTCAGGCTCAGCGTCCACCACGGCTGCACTGCGGCCCCGGGCGTCAGCGAACCCACGGAAAACAAGGCCGGCGATACCGGCACCGACGATGGGCGCCACCCAGAACAGCCACAGCTGCTCCAGTGCCCAGCTGCTGCTGAAGAGGGCGGAGGCGGTGGCCCGCGCGGGGTTGAAGGGCGCGTTGCCAAGGGCCTGGCCCAGCTGCAGAAGCACCGCAAATGCCAGCCCGACGGCGAAGGGGGCCGCGGCGGCGTGGTTGTTGCGGCGGGATGTCATGGCAAGGAACACGGACACCAGGACGGCTGCTCCCAGCACTTCGGCGAGCAGCACGCCGGCCATCGAGGTCTGGATCACTGAGTGCTCACCGAATCCGGCCGTAACGGTGTCAAAGGCCGTACGGGCGTCGGGGATGCTGGGTACCGTGCGGAGGATGCCGAACAGGGCGAGCGCGCCGGCCGCCGCGCCGACCAACTGCGCGCCGATGTAGGATGCCGCGGCGGCGATGCCGATCCTGCCCGCCACGAGGTTGCCCAGCGTGATGGCCGGGTTGAAGTGGCCTCCCGAGATGTACGCAAACGCCAGCATCACCGCTGTCACGGCGAGGCCGCCGGCGAGCGCACCGGGGAGCGGGTTGGACTGCGGAAGGGTGAAGAGCGGCACGCCCAGCCCGGCGACCACCAGGAACAGCGTTCCGAACGCCTCCGCTCCGAGCCTGGCCAGGAGTCCGGGCCGGAATCCGTTGTCACCGGCGGAAGGCCGGCCGTCGGTCGGGGGGACGGACACAGGGGTGCTCATGGGGAAATCCTTAGGTTTTGGTCAGCGGGGAACGCCGCTCGGTTCGGGAACCGGCCCCAGCAGTCTGGCAGCAAAGTCTGGACACTTGCTGAATCCGAGCTTATCGTCCGGTGTCCGGACCCCCGGCATCGGGAGGGCAGGATCACAGGTAAATTTGCCTGCATGAGCAATGTTCCCGGCCCCAGCGTTTTTTCTGGCACGGCGCCGTCCCCCGAGTCCCGCATCCATGGCTGCCTGCTGGGCGGCGCCCTGGGCGACTCACTCGGCTACGCCGTCGAGTTCGATCCGATAGAGGAGATCCGGCGCCGGTTCGGCGCCGCCGGCCTCCGGGATTTTGCCGTGCTCGACGGCGGGACCCACTTTTCGGACGACACTCAGATGACGCTGTACACGGTGGACGGGATTGTCGAGGCCCTGGAGTGGGCCAACTCGGGTGTCGGTGCCGACGCCAACGCCTGCGTGTGGCTTGCGTACCTGCGCTGGCTGGACACACAGGGCGAGACCCTTCCTGACTCAGCGCCCCGGCCGCAGCCGCGCTGGATTGACAGCCAGGAAGTGTTGCGGCACCGGCGGGCGCCAGGCAAGGCGTGCCTGAGCGGGCTGGCCACCGGCGAAATGGGAACGGCCGCCCGCCCGGTCAATCCTGATTCGAAGGGCTGCGGAACCGTGATGCGGTCCGCCCCCTTTGGCCTGGTTCCGCACATTCCGGCCGACTCCGTGTACAAGCTGAGCGCCGACGCGGCCTCCCTCACCCACGGCCACCCCTCCGCCCGGCAGAGCGCAGGCGCTTTCAGCCTGATCATCCATGCCCTCGTGCAGGGCAGCAGCCTGGCCGGGGCGGCGAAGGCTGCACTCGCGCGGGTGCTGGCGGATGGGGAGGCGGCGCCCGAACTCCGCGAGCGGCTGGAAGCCGCGGTCCGCCTCGCCGGCGAGGCGGGATCCGGCACCATCCTCAACCCGGAGGACCTGGTCGGTGAACTCGGGGAGGGCTGGGTGGCTGAGGAGGCACTCGCCGTCGGACTTTATGCGGTGCTGGCCACTGCGCCCCAAACACAGGTGGACGGCCTGCCGGACCCAGTGGAGCACTTCAAGGACGCCATCGCGCTGGCCATCAACCACAGCGGCGACAGCGACTCCACCGGGTCCATCGCGGGCAACATCCTCGGCGCGTACTACGGCACGGCCTGCCTGCCGGCAGAGTGGCTGGAGGCGCTTGAGGCCCCCGAGGTGATCCGCGGCATGGCCGGTCAGCTGGTTGCCGTCACAACTGCCTGAGCGGAATGTTGTTGCAGGCCTCGCAGACGTCCTCGGGGATAAGGCCCCGGCGCTGCAGCAGGCCGAAGATGGCACAGCCGAGGCAGACCCCTGCGAAGGCTTCCAGCGAGGCGGCAATAATGAGCACGGCAAGCAGGATCCACGCCGCCGGCGCCAGGCCGGCTGCAAGCAGGACGGCGGCCGCCGTGGACATTGCGGCGCCGATGCCTTGGGCGAAACGCTTAGGCGGTCCGGGCACCAGCTTGACCCGTCCCAGCCTCGGCGCGAGGACGTGGACCGAAAGCAGTGCCAGCGGGGAAATCCTCGGGCCGAACAGCACGCGCAGCCAAAACCCCCCCGCAATGACGGCGAGCCCCCAGCCGAAGCCGGTGAGCAGGGTCGCGGCAGCCAGCAGGACCACCAGCCCGGCGGTGATGCGGGCTGCGTATTCGTTGACCGGATTGGGAAAGGCGAACACCGCACCCACGCCGCCGGGACTGCCCAGTTTGCCTAGCTTGGCCATGCACCGAGCCTAGGATGCGGCCGACGGCGCAGGGAAGCTTTGTTGCGCCATGTGTACCGGCGCGCCGCCCACCATCTGCAGGAACTCCCCTTCGGAAATCACCTCGATGGCCTGGCCGCGGTCGTGCAGTTCAAGGACGCGTTTGGCCTTGCCTGTGAGCCTGCCCGACCGCAGATCGTCGGAGACGAAGCCGTCCCCCACCACCAGGACGCTGGTCCGGGCCGTGACGCGGCTTTCCGGGCGCGCGCCCAGTTCAGCGGACCGCACCTTCGCCTCGGGCCGCGGCATGGCAAGTTGGCCGGTGAACACAACGGTCTGGCCGAACAGCGGATTCCCGGGTTCGGCGTCGGGATTGGGCTCGGGGTTGGGCCCTTCCTCGGGCCACCCGCTGCGGAACGGCCGGGCCGCACTGCTGCCGCCCGCGGAGGCGAGCGCCGCAACGGTCGGTTTGGAAAGCTCGCCGGTGGACGGGTCGAACGCCGGCTGCTGCGGTATGGCCAGCCCCAGGGAAAGATATAGCTCGGCGATGCTGTTGGCCCGGTTGCGCCCCGCGATGTCGATGAGGATCCCGGCGCACGCCCGGGCATCCTCGGCTGCGTCGTGGTGGTTCACCAGGGGCACGCCCGCCTCCTCCGCGGCAAAGGGCAGGGAATTCGAAACCAGCGAGTAGCAGCGCCGGGACAGCATCACGGTGCAGACGTAGTCGTAGGCGGGCCCGGCAAGTCCCGAGACCTCAAGCGCGGAACGGATGACCCCGAGGTCAAAGGCAGCGTTGTGTGCCGCGAGGATGTCGGCGCCGATGAATGCGCCGATCTCCGGAAACAGCTCGCCGAACCGGGGAAGGCCAGCCACCTGCTCGGGCCTGATGCCGTGGACACGGACGTTGTGATAGTCAAAGGAGTCGTGGTTGGCCGGGGGCCGCATGAGCCACGAGGCCTCCTCGACGATGACGCCGCCACGGACCTTGGTGAGGCCAACGGCACACGGCGAACCGCGGAAGCCGTTGGCAGTCTCGAAGTCGATCGCCGTAAAGTCCAAACCCACGGGGACAACTGTAGCCCGGCAGGGGCGCCGAACCCGTCAAGTACCCTTGAAACGTGAACTTTAATGCATTGAGCGACTTTGCCGTGCCCGCGCTGGGTGGCGCCGGCCCCGTCCAGCCGCATCTGGCATCATTCCTGCCGGACTGGCTCAACCCCCAGGTCTTCCTGGCCGATCCGGCCCTTGCCCCGTGGGTTGTTCTGCTGGTCTGCGGCATCATCTTCGCCGAAACCGGGCTGCTGATCGGATTCTTCCTGCCCGGCGATTCCATGCTGTTTACCGCCGGCCTGCTCGTGGCCACGGACACGATCAAATTCAACATCTGGCTCTTCGCCGCGCTGATCGTCGTATCCGCCATCATTGGCAACCAGTCGGGCTACTTCATCGGGTCCAAAGCCGGCCCGGCCATCTTCAACAAGCCTGACTCCAGGCTTTTCAAGCATGAAAACGTGGACAGTGCGCACAAGTTCTTCGAAAAGCACGGCGGCAAGGCCCTGATCCTTGCGCGGTTCGTGCCCATCATCCGCACTTTCGTCCCGGTCATCGTGGGTGTTGCCGGCATGGACAAGCGGAAGTTCTTCCTGTTCAACGTCATCGGGGCGTTCCTGTGGGGCGGCGGAGTGACCCTGCTCGGCTACCTGCTGGGGGACAAAGTCCCGTGGGTCCGCGACAACCTGGACATCATCTTCATCGCCATCGTCCTCATCTCGGTGATTCCGGTCGCCATTGAAGTGGTCCGCGGCATGACGGCCAAGCGGGAGGCTGCGGCCTTCGGCACGGACCCGGTGGAAGAGTTCATCGAGGAGCACGAGCCCGAGGCCGAGCGCAAAACGAACCTCGACTGACGGGGCCGCACTAGCAACGCGGGGTCACTTAGCGCCCAATGTTATGACCGGATTGGGCGGTAAGTGACCCCGCGTTGCTGTTTAACGCAGGGCTTCGACGATCGACGGAAGCAGCGCACGGAACGCCAGCCCGCGGTGGCTGATGGCGTTTTTCTCCTCCGGGCTGAGCTCGGCGCAGCTGCGGTCCAGGCCCACGGGTTCCAGCACGGGGTCGTAGCCGAACCCACCTTCGCCCCGCGGCGCACGGAGCAGCGTCCCGGCCAGCTGCCCGTACTCCACCACTTCACGGGCCCCGTCCCCGGATGCGGACGCCGGCACGGCGAGCGCGGCAGCGCACACAAAGGCGGCGCCGCGGTGGCCGTCCGGCACGTCGGACAGCTGGGCCAGCAACAGGCGCAGGTTGGCGTCGTCGTCACCGTGACGGCCCGCCCACCGCGCGGAAAAGATCCCCGGCGCGCCGCCGAGCACATCCACGGACAGCCCGGAGTCGTCCGCGATCGCTACCAGGCCCGTGGCTTCCGCCACTGCCCGCGCCTTCAGCAGCGAGTTCTCTGCGAACGTCACCCCTGTCTCCGCGACGTCGGGCGCGCCGACGGCGGCCGCGTCCACCACCTGGGTGTCGACGTCGAGCCCCGGGATCTGCCCGCGCAGCAGCTCACGCAGCTCACGCAGTTTGCCGGCGTTGCGTGTGGCCAGCACCAGCCGCGGAGCGTGGGAAGCACTCACGCCGCTGTTTCCACTCACGGCGCTTCGGCCAGGGTCTCGCGCTGGATGGCGGCCAGCTGTTCCGTCCCCAGCAGGGCCAGGTCCAGCAGCTTGTTGAGCTCGTCCCGGTCAAAGGGGGCGCCCTCGGCCGTGCCCTGGACCTCCACGAACTTGCCGGAGCCGGTCACCACGACGTTCATGTCGGTTTCGGCCCGCACGTCCTCGATGTACGGCAGGTCGAGCATCGGAATGCCGTCGATGATCCCCACCGACACGGCGGCGATGGTGTCGATCAGGGGCTGGGCGTTGCGGGCGATCATCTTGTTCTCGCGGGCAAAGCGGATGGCCTCGGCGAGCGCCACGTAGGCGCCGGTGATGGCTGCCGTCCGGGTGCCGCCGTCGGCCTGCAGGACATCGCAGTCCAGCACAATGGTGTTCTCCCCCAGTGCCTTGGTGTCGATGATGGATCGCAGCGAACGGCCAATCAGGCGGGAGATCTCGTGGGTGCGGCCGCCGATCTTGCCCTTGACGGACTCGCGGTCCGAGCGGGTGTTCGTGGCACGCGGGAGCATCGCGTACTCGGCGGTCACCCAGCCCCGGCCTTCGCCCTTGAGCCAGCGCGGAACGCCTTCGGTGAGGGAAGCGGTGCACAGGACCCGGGTGTTGCCGAACTCGATGAGGGCCGATCCCTCGGCCTGCTTGGACCAGCCGCGGGTGATGCTGATGGGGCGGAGCTGGTCCGGGGTGCGGCCGTCGGCACGGATGACGGGGGCAGTGGTTGCTTCGGAAGTCATGCCTTTAGCTTATCTAGGCTGCAGGTCCGACGGCGCCACGTCAGCTGGTGCCAGCTCCGGCGGTCCCAGCCCCGGCAGTCCAGGTCAGACGGAGCAGTGCAGTCAGACGGTGTAGTGCACGCCCGCCACGGCCACGGCCACGTCACCGGCGAAGGCGGGACGGGCCTCGGCCATGACCTTGGTCTGCGAGGTCCATACCGGAATATGGGTGAGGAGCAGGCGGCGGGCGCCGGCGGCGGTTGCCGCCTCCCCGGCCCGCTTGCCGGTCAGGTGGACGTCCTTGATGCCGTCGTCGCGGCCTTCCTCGAAGGCTGCCTCGCACAGGAAGAGGTCGGCGTCCTTGGCCGCCTCCTCCAGCCCGCGGCACGAGTCCGTGTCCCCCGAATAGGTCAGCACGCGCGTCGCCGTACCGCCGGCCGCGTCCGGCTCGGTGACCTCGACGCGCAGCGCATAGGCCTCCTCCACGGGGTGGTTCACGGCGAACGGGGTGACGGTGAAAGGCCCGACCGTGACCGACTGGCGTTCGGTCCAGTTGGTGAAGTCGAACTCCTCGTGCATGCCCGGATCAAGGTCCAGCCCGTAGGCAGTCGCCATCCTGTCGGCGGTGGCGGCGGGCCCCCAGACGGGGATCCTGCCGCGGTCCCAGCCGCCCGGCTTCCACCGCACCGCCACGTGCAGGCCGCAGAGGTCCATGCAGTGGTCTGGGTGCAGGTGTGTGAGGAAGATCGCGTCGATGTCCTCAAGGTCGGTGTAGCGCTGGATGGCGCCCAGGGCCCCGCTGCCGAGGTCCATGACCACCTTCCACACCCGTTCGCCGTCGTTGGCGGTCAGCAGGTAGCAGGAGGCAGGCGAGCCGGGGCCGGGAAACGAGCCCGTGCAGCCGACGATGGTGAGCTTCACAGGAAGGACCCCCCGCCCAGCGGCCCGGCAGCCTGCCCGACAAAGTTGGAGATGCGCGGGCGGGCGGCCGCCTCCCGGGCAGCGGCGATCATTTCAGGGGTGATCCGCGCCAGGCTGCCGGTGGGGTACTGCGCGGCGACGTGGTCCACGTGCTTGACGCTGAGCACCTCCGGTCCGAGGAACCTGCGGGCCAGCGCCTCGAACTGGCCGGGATCGCCGGTGGCGATGAAGCTGTGCCCGGGCGCCGCGGCGTCCGTCCGTTCAAGGCCGTTGCTGGCCAGTGCCCGGTAGACGTCCTTTGCGGTTTCCTCTGCGCTGGAGACCAGGGTGACGTCCTCGCCCATGACGTAGGAGATCACGCCGGTCAGGAGCGGATAATGCGTGCAGCCGAGCACCACGGTGTCCACGCCGGCTGCTCTCAGCGGCGCCAGGTACTCGCGTGCGACGTCGAGGAGTTCCGGCCCGGTGGTGATGCCGGCCTCCACGTAGGGCACGAACGCGGGGCAGGCCACGGAGGTGATCTCCAGGTCGGGTGCGGCGGCAAACGTGTCCTCGTAGGCCCGGGAGCCCACGGTGGCTGAGGTGCCGATCACGCCCACCCGGCCGGTGCGGGTGGCCGCGACGGCCCGGCGCACGGCCGGCTGGATCACCTCGATGACAGGGATCCCGTAGCGCGCCGTGTACCGCTCGCGGGCGTCGCGCAGCACGGCCGCCGACGCCGAGTTGCAGGCTATGGTCAGCAGCTTGACGCCGGAGTCCACGAGTTCGTCCATGACGCCAAGGGCGTTGGCGCGCACCTCCGCGATGGGCAGCGGGCCGTACGGGCCGTGGGCGGTATCACCGACATAGAGGATGGATTCATTGGGCAGCTGGTCGATGATCGACCGTGCCACCGTGAGGCCGCCGACCCCGGAGTCAAAGACGCCGATCGGCAGCGATCCCACATTTACGTCGCCGGCCGTTGCGGACTCCGCTGCAGCTCCCGCTGCCGGATCCATGCTCGATGCTGAAGTCATGATTATTTGAGGATAGGTCTTCCCGTGAGGTGCGGCCATCACTTGTGGCGAGCGACTCATGTCGAATTTGTCACACTCGGCGCGGCGGAAAACGGCCCACGCCGGACCGCGAACCGCGAAAAACCGTTCAGTGCCGCGAGTCCAGCGATTGCAGCATCGCCTGCACGAGCGACTCCTGCAGCCAGGTGGTGAAGTTGTAGACCAGCGCGAGGTAGCTTTCGACGTCCTCGGCCTGGGACCAGTCCTGCATCTGGTGCACGTGGTCGGCGTCCGCCTCGTCCCGGATGTCAAGGCGTTCGGCAAGCACCAGCCGCACGTCGTTCAGGGCCGTGGACCAGTGCCGGGCATCAGCCGGCGTCAGGACCAGATCGTCCTTGTCCAAACCCAGCGCGGCAGCGCGCAGCGCGCCGATCTTGCTCTCCCGCAGCGAGCGTTCGGTGAGCTGGCGGAACTCAAGCGAGGCGGCGGCGTCGTCCTTCACGGCGTTGGGGAGCAGCCGGCGGAGGGCGCGGTCAGACGGTTCCCGGGCCTCCAGGTCCAGTCCGATCAGTGCGGCGAGCGGATCCTCGGAGCCACGGTCCGCCGGCTCCAGCATGGAGATGACGTCGGCGAAGAGGCTGCGCAGCAGTTCCCGCTCGGCCGGTTCCAGGAAACCGGTGATGCCCTTAAGTCCGTATTTAAAAGCCTTAGCCACGTTTTCCCTTGCCCTTGCCCGGCTTGCCGCCCCCGCTGTCTCCGCCGGTGGCCTTCTCCACGGTGGCCCACAGGCCGAACCCGTGCATGGCGACCGCGTGCTGCTCCACCTGTTCCTTGCTGCCGTGGGCAACGATGGACCGGCCCTTCCTGTGGACCTCGAGCATCAGCTTGTTGGCCTTGGTTTCCGAGTAGCCGAAATAGCTCTGGAAAACGTAGCTGACGTAGCTCATCAGATTCACGGGGTCATTCCAGATGACAAGGTTCCAAGGGACGTCCGGGGCGGTCAGGGCCTCGGTGGACACCGCCGTCCCGGTCTGGATGCTCTCCTGGGTGTCAGGGCCGAGCGCAACGCTTGAGGTCATCTGTCCATTCTATGGGGAAGCCTACTAGAGTGATTTTTGTGAGTAACTCCGCCGGCTGGGAGCAGCCCCGCACGTCCCTGTTCACCGACCATTACGAGCTGACCATGCTGCAGGGGGCCCTCCATTCCGGCGCCGCGCACCGCAAGGCAGTGTTCGAGGCGTTCGCGCGGCGGCTGCCGGACGGCCGCCGCTACGGGATTGTGGGCGGCACGGGCAGGCTCCTGGAAGGCATCATGGCATTCCGCTTCGGCGAGGCGGAGCTCGAGTTCCTGGCGCGCACCGGCGTCGTTAATAAGGAGACCCTGGACTACCTGGCCGATTTCCGGTTCACCGGCGACATCTGGGGTTACGCCGAGGGCGAGGCCTACTTCCCCAACTCCCCCATCCTGATCGTCGAATCCACCTTCGCCGAGGCGTGCATCCTGGAGACGTACGTCCTGTCCGTCCTCAACCACGACAGCGCGATTGCCTCGGCCGCCTCGCGCATGGTGATGGCCGCCGGCCAGCGGCCCTGCATCGAGATGGGCTCCCGCCGCACGCAGGAGGAATCCGCCACGGCCGCCGCCCGGGCCGCCGTCATCGCCGGGTTCGACAGCACTTCAAACCTTGAGGCCGGCCTGCGGTACGGCCTCAAGACGGTGGGCACCGCCGCCCACTCCTTCACGCTCCTCCATGACACCGAGCGGGACGCCTTTGAGGCGCAGGTCGCCTCCCTCGGGGCCGGCACCTCGCTGCTCGTGGACACGTACGACGTCGAGACCGCCGTCCGTACGGCCGTGGACATTGCGGGGGACAAGTTGGGCGCCGTCCGGCTGGACTCCGGCGACCTGGTGGAACAGGCGCAGTGGGTCAGGCAGCTGCTGGACGAGCTTGGCAACCACCACACGCGCATCACGGTGACCTCTGACCTGGACGAATACGCGATTGCGGCACTTCAGTCCGCGCCGGTTGATTCGTACGGCGTGGGCACGTCCCTTGTGACGGGCTCGGGGGCTCCCACGGCAAGCATGGTCTACAAGCTGGTCAGCCGGACCAACGACGCCGGTGACTTCGTCCCGGTGGCCAAAGCCGCCAAAAACAAGACGAGCAAGGGAGGGCGGAAGTATGCCCTCCGCCGGCTCAACGACAACGGGACGGCAACCCAGGAGCTCATCGGCGTGGGCCACCGGCCTGCCGATGACGGCAACGACCGCACGCTGCTGCAGCAGTTCATCAAAAACGGTGAGCTCCTGCCCGGCTGGACGGGCCACGAGGGCGTCCTGCGCGCACGGCAGCGCCACACCGATTCGCTGGCCGAACTGCCGGCAGTGGTGCACCGCCTGCACCGCGGCGAGCCTGCTATCCCGACGCTCTACGAGGACAACTGAGGAGAACTGATGGCACGGGCACTCATCATCGTCGACGTCCAGAACGACTTCTGCGAGGGCGGCACGCTGCCCGTGGAGGGCGGGGCTGCCGTGGCCGGGGCCATCAGCGAGTACGTCGAGAACCACCACGGCCAGTTCGACCACATCGTGGCCACACAGGACTGGCACATCGATCCCGGTACCCACTTCTCGGAGGCCCCGGACTTCAAGGACACCTGGCCGCCGCACTGCGTCGCCGGGACCCAGGGTGCCGAGCTGCACCCTGAGCTGGACACCGAACACATCCAGGCGTACTTCCACAAGGGCCTCTACACGGCGGCCTACTCCGGGTTCGAGGGTCTGCTGGCACCCGAGGACGCCGTCCCCACCGGGGAGCGGCAGCCCGGTTCCATGCCCGGTTCAATGTCGGGCGCGGCCGACCCCGGCTACGCGCCCGAAGAGGACGCCATCGGCCTGGACGACTGGCTGCAGAGCCACGACGTGGAGGACATCGTGGTGGTTGGCCTGGCCACCGACCACTGCGTCATGGCAACATCCCTGGACGCCGTCCAGGCCGGCTACTCCGTCACCGTGATCAAACGGCTGACTGCCGGCATCGCCGATGACCTCGACGACACCTACGCCGAAATGGAGCTGGGCGGCGTCGACCTCGAGTAGCTGTGTCCTGCCTGGTTACGTCCTGCCGATGAACCAGTCCTGAAGCTTCTTCAGCCTGGACTGGAGCTGCTCCTCGTTCGCCTGGGCCACCGGCGGGCCGCCGCAGACGGTCCGCAGCTTCGTGTGCACCACCCCGTGCGGGGTACCCGTCCGCGCCGACCAGGCCGCCACGTTCTTGGCCAGCTCATTGCGCAGGTCCATCAGCATCCGGTGGTCGGGTACCGCCGGCGCAGCGGGCGCCGCTGCGGGGCTCTGGCGCTTTTTCCGGCCCTGCTGCTCGTGCTGGCGCTGGCGCAGCAGCGTGCCCACCTGCTCGGCGTCCAGCAGGCCCGGGATGCCGAGGAAGTCGAGTTCGTCCTCGGAGCCGATGTCGCCTCCCATGCCGAACTCGCCGCCGTCGAACAGCACGCGGTCAAAGGAGGCCTGCGAATCCAGGGCCTCGAACTTGCCCTTGGTCAGGCTGTCCGAGGCCTTCTCCTCGCGGTTGGCCTCGTCCATGAGGGACTCTTCGAGGTCCATCAGACCGTCCGGGTCGTCATTCTGCGGCCGGTCCAGGGCATGGTCACGTTCGGCTTCCATGGTGTTGGCCAGCGCCATCAGCGGGGGAACTGACGGCAGGAACACCGACGCCGTCTCGCCCCGCTTCCGGGAACGCACAAAACGTCCCACGGCCTGTGCGAAGAACAGGGGGGTGGAGGTGGACGTGGCGTAGACGCCCACCGAGAGGCGCGGCACGTCCACGCCTTCGGAAACCATGCGCACGGCAACCATCCAGCGTTTGTCGCCCGCGCTGAACTCCTCGATCTTGTTCGAGGCCTTCGCATCATCGGACAGAATGACGGTCGGCGACTCGCCGGTGATCTTCTTGAGCTGGCCGGCGTACGCCCGTGCGTCCTCGTGGTCGGTCGCGATCACCAGGCCGCCGGCGTCGGGAACGGACCGCCGGACCTCGCTGAGCCGTTTGTCCGCTCCCGCCAAAACGGCCGGGATCCATTCCCCCGCCGGGTTCAGCGCGGTCCGCCAGGCCTGGGACGTGATGTCCTTGGTGACCGCCGCCTCGCCGAGGGAGGCAGCCATCTCGTCGCCCGCACTGGTGCGCCAGCGCATCTGCCCGGAATAGGCCATGAAGATCACGGGGCGCACCACGTGGTCGCGCAGCGCGTTGCCGTAGCCGTAGGTGTAGTCCGACTTGGAGCGCCGGATGCCCTCGCGGTCCTCGATGTACTCCACGAACGGAATAGGCGAGGTGTCCGAGCGGAAGGGGGTGCCGGTCAGGGACAGCCGCCTGGCAGCCGGATCGAAGGCCTCGCGGAGACCGTCGCCCCAGGACAGCGCCTCGCCGCCGTGGTGGATTTCATCAAGGATCACCAGGGTGCGGGCGGCCTCGGTCTTGGCCCGGTGCAGCAGGGGCTTGCTGGCCACCTGTGCGTAGGTCACGGCCACGCCGATGAACCCCCGGCCGTGCTGGCCGTCGGAATTCTTGAAGTTCGGGTCGATGGCGATTCCCACGCGCGCCGCGGCGTCAGCCCACTGCCGCTTCAGGTGGTCGGTGGGCGCCACGATGGTTACCCGGTTCACCGTGCCGGCCTCGATGAGCATGGAGGCCACCCTGAGCGCAAAGGTGGTCTTGCCGGCGCCCGGGGTGGCCACGGCCATGAAGTCGCGCGGAGCTTTACTGAAGTAAAGGTCCAGGGCTTCCTGCTGCCAGGCACGGAGCTTCGGGGCGGTTCCCCAGGCTGCACGTTCCGGGTAAGCCGGGGGCAGGGTGGGTCCGCCGAAGAGTGTCTCCGTCACTATTTGTTGTTGCCTGAGTCTCCGCCGGACCCTTTGCCGCCGTCGTTGCCCGGGCGGAGGCCGTCATAGACCTCTTTGCACATGGGGCAGACCGGGAACTTCTGCGGATCGCGGCCGGGGGTCCAGACCTTGCCGCACAGCGCGATGACCGGTTCACCCGTCATGGCGGACTCCATGATCTTTTCCTTGCGCACGTAGTGTGCAAAGCGCTCACGGTCGCCGGGTTCCACTTCCTGGCGCAGTTCCTCGCGCTCAATGGTTGCGGTGGACGATCCGGCGCCGGAAAGCTCACGCATGGGGTCGTTGTCGAGAGGATCCGTCATGCTACTCATGGCATCCATCTTAGCCGTTCTGAAGGTGCGTCCGCGGGAGCCCCGGACACAGGTTCCGCTCAGAGCCCCTGCCACTCCGGTTTGTGCTCATAGGTGTGCCGGTAGTAGTCGGCGAGTTTCAGCGACGACGCTGCGGCCTCGTCCACCACGATGGAGGCATGCGGGTGCAGCTGCAGTACTGAGGCGGGACAGATCGCGGCAACGGGCCCCTCCACCAGGTCATGGACCGCCTGCGCCTTCTGGGCTCCCGTCGCCAGGAGGATGGCATGCCGGGACTCGAGGATGGTGCCCAGCCCCTGGGTCACCACGTGGTGCGGCACCTCGTCGAGGCTGCGGAAGAAGCGGGCGTTGTCCCGGCGTGTCTGCTCGATGAGCGACTTGATGCGGGTGCGGGAGGCCAGCGAGGACCCCGGTTCGTTGAACCCGATATGTCCGTCGGTGCCGAGGCCCAGCAGCTGCAGGTCGACGCCGCCGCGCTCCCTGATCCGCTCCTCGTAGGCCCGGCAGGCGGCGGGAAGGTCAGCGGCGCCTCCGTCCGGTCCGAGGACGTTGTCCGGGTCGATGTTGACCCGGTTCGCGAAGTCGCGGCGGATCACCTCGCCGTAGGACTCGGGATGGCCGGGTTCCAGCCCGACGTACTCATCGAGTGTGAATCCACAGGCCCGGCTGAAGTCCAGGCCGGCCTGCCGGTGGCGCCGGGCGAGTTCGTCGTAGACCGGCAGCGGCGATGATCCCGTGGCTAGCCCCAGGACGGCATCGGGCTTGCTGCGCAGCAGGCTTTCCACCGCGTCCGCCACGAGGGAGGCTATCTGCCTGCCGCCCGGAAGAATGACGACCTCCATGATCAGGCCTTTCTCTCAGCTGTCCTGCTAGTCAACCATGGCCGGAGTCCGCCCGGCAGAGCCACTTAGCGGTTGGCGTTTTCACCGGTTGCCTGGCTTCAGCGGTTTACGGCGACCTGGGCCAGGAGTTCCGGGCCGCGGGCATCGAGCCAGCGCCCGCCCACCCGGACCCCGGCAGTGAACAGTGCGGCGCCGAGGACAGGGCCAACTGCAAGGTTGATCCAGCCAAACAGCTGGTCTCCGGTGAGCATCTGCGCCAGGACCAGGCCGGCCTCGGGGAGGACCAGCACCAGCAGCACCCCCATCCCGCCAAACTGCACGGCGAGGGTCTGTCCCACATTGCCCGGGGGCTTTTTGAACGGGCTGTCCCCGGGAAGCGGCACGGCAATGGTGTAACGGGCGGACACCACGGACGACAGGCCCAGCCCCGTCAGCAGCACCCCCACGGACATCCCCAGGATGGCGGGCCACCACGCCCAGTCCCCCGTGATGAAGAACGGCACGACGGCGAGGATCAGCACTGTGGGCAGTGCGAAAGCCAGGCAGGCAAGGGCGCGCCCCAGCCGGTCATCGACACCGCGCACGCCGGCGGCGAGGTGCAGGGCAAAGGCTGTGTTGTCGTAGGACACATCACCCGAAATGGACCACGCCAGGAGGAACGCCGTGAGCGGCCCGGTGATCATGAGGACCCCGTAGTCGTTGGTCTGGCTCCCCTGGAAAGCCAGCACCACCGGCAACAGCGGAATCACCACCAGCGAACCTGAGTACCTGGGATCACGGAACCAGTAGGTCAGGGAGCGGGCCGTGACGGCCCCGGCCGGCGTCGCAGGCAGCACGGAGAACAGCCCCAGGCGCCCGCCCTTCCGGCGGCTGCTTCCGCTGTACGGAGGCGTCACCAGGGCCCGTGCCAGCAGCACCTTCCAGCACCAGGAAAGCCCCGCGAGCGTGGCCGCGGCGATGAGCAGTTTGAGCCCCGCGGCGCCAGCCTGTCCGGCTTGGAGGTCGCCGCCCAGCGACCACGCCGCCCCCAGAGGCGTCCACGAAATCCTGCCGGCCAGCTCGGACAGGAAGGCCCCGGAGCCCGCCATCCCCTGGAAGATGCCGGCGGTGATCGGGCCCAGGAGAACCAGCGGAACCATGAAGGCGATGCCGCTGACGTCCTTGAACCGCCGCGAGGCCGCCAGGCTGGCAGTGGCGGTGGTGACCACGCGGGAAAACACCACACAGGTGAGCACGCCCAGGACAGCGCCGGCCAATGCGCCGGCCGCGGGCAGGACACCGCGGGACCATGTGACAACGGTGGCCAGGGCGACGAGCAGGGTGGCCAGCCCGGGCAGCCCGATGAGGCCGCCGAGCGCCAGGCCGGCCAGGAGCTGCGGCATGGGCACGGCGGACGTCGTGAACCGGGCCGGGTCCAGCGTCATGTCCACGGCCGAGGCAATGACCGGCACAATCCCCCAGCCGAACAGGGCCGCTGAGCCGCCGAGAACCACCACGGTCCGGGCGAGAACCGGATCCTCCTGCCGCAGCAGGACCAGCAGCACCACGCACGTCCCGACCATTAACAGCGCATAAAGTCCGCCGAACGCCAGCCCGACGAGCTGCCAGGGGCTCCGCCGCAGGCCGTTCCGCAGCAGCGTGAGCTTCAGCCTCAGGAGGTGCGCAACCATTCGAGCCCCTCCGTCCGGCTCCTGCCGCCCACGAGCTGCACGAACCGCTCCTCCAGGGTTGCTCCGGCACGCACCTGCTCAACGGTTCCGGCAGCCAGAATCCGGCCGGCGGCAACCACGGCGACGTGGTCGCACATCCGCTGCACAAGGTCCATCACATGGCTGGACACGATCACGGTGCCGCCGGTGGCCACATACCTGTCCAGGATGTCCCTGATATTGGCGGCGGAGACGGGGTCCACGGATTCGAAAGGCTCATCCAGCACGAGCACTTTCGGAGCATGGATCAGTGCGGAGGCCAGCGCGATCTTCTTGGTCATGCCGGCGGAGTAATCCACCACCAGGGTGCCCGCGTCCTGGCTGAGGTCCAAAGCTGCCAGCAGCTCCCCCACCCGGGCAGCCACCACGTCACGGGCCATGCCCCGGAGCAACCCGGCATAGGTGACCAGTTGCTCGCCGCTGAGCCGGTCGAAAAGCCGCACCCCGTCAGGCAGGATGCCCATCAGCTTCTTGGCTTCGAGCGGCTGCGCCCAGACGTCCACCCCGTGGACCACCGCCGTTCCGAAGTCCGGGCGGAGGAGACCCGTAGCCATCGACAGGGTGGTGGTCTTTCCGGCGCCGTTGGGCCCGACAATGCCGAAGAACGAACCGGCGGGAACGTCGAGGTTGATGCCGTCCACCGCGATCTTGCTGCCGAACCGTTTGGCCAGCCCCCTGATCGAGAGGGCTACTAAGGGAGTGCTCATGCACTCACCCTAGCTGCGGCCGGTCCCCACGGGGATCCTCCGGAAGGAGTAAAACCGGCGGCTAGAAAGCACGGCTAAAAAGCACGGCTAAAAGGCACGGCGCGGCACAGCCCGTTCGTACTGCGGCGCCCAGCGCAGGTCGTGGCCCAGTTCAAAAGCTGCCCGCAGCCACCAGTGCGGATCCCGCAAGGCCGCCCGGGCAATGAAGACGCCGTCGGCCTGGCCGGTGGCGACCACATGCTCTGCCTGTCCGGGGGACGTCAGCAGCCCGACGGTCCCCGTGGCCACTCCCGTTTCGCGCCGGATCCGTGCGGCGAATTCCGTCTGGTACCCGGGCCCCGGCTGGATCCGCTGGTGTGCCACCGCGCCACCGCTGGAGACGTCAACGAGGTCCACCCCGTGCTCGCCGGCCTGCGCGGCCAGCCGGACGGAATCCTCGATGCCGATTCCGCCTTCGGCCCAGTCGGTTGCCGAAATGCGAAGCAACAGCGGCATGGAGTCGGGAATGACGTTGCGTACCGCATCAATGACGGCCAGCGTCAGCCGGTTCCGCCCGGCCGCGTCGCCGCCCCAGGCGTCCGTGCGGCGGTTGATCAGCGGGCTTTGGAACTGGTGGAGAAGGTAGCCGTGGGCACCGTGCAGCTCGATCGTGTCGAAGCCGATGGCGACGGCACGGGATGCCGCGGCGGCAAAGTCGGCGATGACGCGCTGGATGCCATCCTCGGTCATGGCGGCGGGCGAGGCGTAGCCATCGAAGGCCTCGGCGCCCGGTCCCACAGTCTCCCAGCCGCCGTCGGCCGCCGGCACCGATCCGCTTCGTCCGGAGAACGGCCAGTACGTGGAGGCCTTCCGCCCGGCGTGGGCCAGCTGGGCGCCGATCTTCGTCTCGGCGGCACCGTGGCGGTGCACAAAGCGGACGATCCGCTCCCAGGCAGCAGCCTGCTCATCGTTGTAGAGCCCCGCGTCCCGCGGACTGATGCGGCCTTCGGCGTTGACTGCCGCGGCCTCGGTCAGAATGAGGGCCGCTCCCCCGGCGGCGAAGGATCCGAGGTGCATCAGGTGCCAGTCATTCGGCACGCCGGGCGCCTCGTCAGGTTCGCAGCTGTACTGGCACATCGGCGAAACCCAGCCGCGGTGCTGCAGCTCAAGGGACCGGAGCGCCAGGGGCTGGAACAGCGCGGGAACCGCCACTAAAAGAGCACCCGGGCCAGGGCCTGGCGGGCCTTGCCCACGCGTTCATCCGTGGTCCCCACGACCTCGAACAGCTCCAGCAGACGCACACGGGCGGTCTCGCGCTCGGGTCCGAGGTTCCTGCCGATGAATGCAACGACCCGGTTCAGGGCATCCTCCACGTGACCGCCCGCAAGGTCCAGGTCCGCGATGCCCAGCTGGGCCGTGAGGTTGTCGGGTTCATCCGCGGCGAGCTGGCGCAGGGCCTCGCCCTCGGGTCCGGAAAGGCTCTGCAGGCGCTCCATGAGTTCCACCTGCGCCAGTCCCGCCTTTGCCTCGGCATCGGCCGGCATCTCGGCCAGCGCCTGGCGGTAGGCGGCTGCGGCGGTGGCGTAGTCACCCTCTTCGATGGCGTCGAAGGCCTTCTGGTGCAGGGGCGGCAGAGTGGCAGGTGCGGGTTCTTCGGACGCGCCAGCGCCGCCGCCGACGTTGCCCGTTACTCCGTTCGCAGCCGCGACAGTCAGCAGCTCGTCCAGCAGGGGGCGGATCTGCTGTTCGTCGGCGCCGCCCTGGAAGAGCGGAACCGGCTGGCCTTTGAGTACGGCGACGGCGGTGGGGACCGCCTGCACCTGGAAGGCCTGGGCCAGCTGCGGGAACGCTTCGATGTCCGCAGCGGCGAGGACCAGGCTGCCGCCATAGCTCTGGATGATGCGCTCCAGGGCCTCCAGCAGGCTGGTGGATTCGGGCGAATAGCCCGCCCACAGGGCAAACACCACCGGCACTTGGGCGGACAGCTCGATCAGGCTCTGGAAATTTGCCTCGGTGACGTCCACCCGGAGGGCGGGTCCGCCGTCGGCCTGCTGGGCCGGCGGGGCGCCTGCCCCGGCGGCATTGTTCGGCGCCGGCGGCGCCGGCCGCTGCTTGAGCGAGGAGAGGTCGACGGCGCCGCGAAGGTTAATCTGGCTCGCGGCCGAAGGGACAGGACGGGAAGCTGGCGAACTCATAGCTCCCACTCTAGCCACAAGAGCGGCCGCGGTAGCACCGCGGCCGCTCCAGTGACGGCAGGTTTAGGGAAAGCCGTTCCCTACTTGAAGCTGGCGCCAACCAGTCCGCGCGTGGCGGCCACGAGCTTCATCGGATCCTTCGAGTCCGCCGGCGGGACGTACACGGCCACGGATTCGGCGAACTTCAGCACCATGCCGGTGGTGGTTTCCTTGCCGCCTGCGAGGACGGCCGCATCGTTGCCGATGGACAGCTTGTCGCCCTCCGCCTTGGGCGTTCCGTCGAAGTTGAAGGTCAGCCGGCCCAGGACCAGGGCCCCGCCATCTTCCGTGCGGTACACAACAGTGTTCTCCGGAACAACCTTGTGCGTGAACGCGAACTTGCCGTCCACGCCGTCCTTCACGATGTCAGCCTGGTAGGACAGCGTGTCCGCGATGTACGGGGAGGACTCCCCTTCCACGAGCTTGCCCTTGAAGGTGGAGTTGGACTTGGTCAGCCGGTCCGCCAGACCGGCGAGCGCTTCCTGCCCGCTGTAGAGCAGGCCTGACTTGTCCCCTGCGGCGAGCGACTCGGTGCCGCCGCGGACGATCGCCGGGAAAGTGGTGCCGGGCTGCAGCGGGGACGTGCCCACGAGCTTGTAGTTCTCCCGCGGGGACTCCTGCACGAGCGTGAGCAGCTGCGGCACAACATTGCCTTCACCCTGCGTGACGGCAAGGACAGAGCGCGGCCATTCGCGCTTGTCCGTGACCACCGTGGTCAGGAGCTTGGTGGACCGCACGGGCATGCGCGCGTCGTAGGAGGCCACCCGCGACCTGATCTTGTAGTTCTGCGTGCGGACTTCGAGCTCCGTCCCGGCAACGCGGGCGGCAAGCTTCCTGGCGTCCTTGGCGGCGTCGCCGGCGTCAGTGGCGCTGGCCACCTGCTCCAGGATGCGGCGGAACTGGGCGTCCAGGACCACCGGCGTGCCGCCGGCCCGTGGGGCGGCAGAGGCGCCCGTCGTCGCTGCAGTCGTGGAGGTGGGGGCAGAGGACGTACTGGCCTGGGCGGCAGCCGCGGTGCCGGCGAGAACGGCGGCGGTGCTGGCCGCAACCAGCAGACTGAGCCGTGCGGAGGAGGACCGGTCGCCGGCCTTGGCTGCTGCCTTGGCGCGGGCGCGCCGCGCAAACAGGCTGCCCTGCTTCTGGCTGTCCGTGCTGCCGGAGGACCCGCCGTCAGCAGACCCGCCGTCCCGGGGCGCGCCGCCCTTGGGCTTGAGGACCAGCAGTGCGCCGCCGGCCACGATCAGGAGCCCGCCAAGGACCATGAGCGGCACGGCCCACGGCATGGTGGTGTCATTGGGGAACGTCATGGAGATGGACGACGGCGCGGGCTTCTTTCCGTCCGCTGCGAGCAGCAGGGACCACTCGCCGTCGGCCGGGGCGGACCACGTGTAGTCCAGCTCGCCGCTGGCGTTCTCGGTGCTGACCCAAAGGTCGGAGCCGGCAGGCGACGGCGCGCTGGCTTCTCCCCCGGTGTGCTTTACCTGCAGCGATTTCTTGTCGTCGGAGAGCCCCGTGACGGTGTTGTGGGCGGTCTTGCCTACCCACGCGTCGACGTCGTCCGGCCGTCCTGCCGCGAGCAGGAAGCTGCCCTCGCCCTTGACCTTGATGGTGACCGTTCCACCTTCGAGGGTGCGCAGCTTCTGGTCGATAACTGTCAGGGGGGCGGCTTCGCCGGCGGAAGCCGTGGCCGTCACGGTCTCGGCGGGGGCCCAGAAGGTCTTCTGCCCGATGCCGGCCAGCAGTGTCAGGAGGCCGAGCAGCACAAGTGCAACTGCAGTCTTGAAACGCAAAGGAATACCTATCATCAGCGGGGGTTTAGCTTCAATAGTAACCGTTTTGTTACCAATAGGCCGGATCGGGGGCTCGAGAGGCAGGCTGCCACTCCGGGGAAACGCCGCCCGCCCGTCTATTCACAAGGCTGCTGATAGTGTTTGCGATGATCATCACACCCGGCCCGCAGCGGCGGCGCCACGGACGGTAAAGGCATCAAAAAGCAGTGACTGAACACACGGATCCGTCCAAGCGCGGCCCCGAAGATCTGCCCGACGCCGCCTCCTCCCGGAGCCTGCCCGCCCCCCACGAAACTGCAGCCCAGGACACTCCGGCAAAGACGAAGGGCCGCCCGGCCGCCCTGGGCACGGTCCTCAGGCGCCTGCGCCAGCCAATCCCCGGCGCCCAGCCCAGGCTCCGGTTTGAGTTTCCGCCTGAACATCCCGACAACGTCGAGGCAGAGGAAACCGGGGACACCGAACGTTTCGGTTCCCCCGGGCCCCGCATCTCCACCCAGCACCCGCTGTACCTCGGTTTCATGGGCACCGTGGGCGTTGGCCTGGCCCTGCTGGTGTACTGGATCGGATCCCACACCACCCAGCTGCTGCTCTGGATCGTTGCTGCCCTGTTCATCGCGCTCGGCCTGGACCCGGTGGTGCGCTGGCTGGAGGGACGAAAGATTCCCCGGCCCGCCGGCATCCTCGTCTCGGTATCCGTGCTGATGATCGCCGTCGTCGGCTTCTTTGCCACGCTCATCCCCACGATCGTGGAACAGGTGACCGAACTCGTGAAGCAGGCCCCCGTATGGGTGCGGGACTTCATCAATTCAGATTTCTTCCGGACCCTCGACAACCAGTTCGGCGTCCGGGACCGCATCACCGAGGAGCTGGACAAGTTCGTCAAGAACCCCGAGGCCATGAGCGGCATCTTCGGCGGCGTCCTCGGCTTCGGGTCAACGGTGGCCAACGGCCTCTTCGGCACACTGATCGTGCTGGTGCTCAGCCTGTACTTCCTGGCAGCGCTCCCCGCCATGAAGAGATGGGGCTACCGGCTGGCGCCGCGGTCCCGCCGGCACCGCGTGGAAGCCCTCTCTGAGGAGATCACCCGCTCGGTGGGCAACTACGTCATCGGGCAGGCGGTGGTCGCCCTGCTGAATGCCACCTTTGCCTTCATCGTCATGTCCATCATCGGCGTGCCGTTCGCCGTGCTGCTGGCCTTCATCGTGGCACTGCTGGCCTTCATCCCGCTGGTCGGCGGGCTGATCGCCGGCGTGGTGGTCATCCTGATCACCCTGACGCTCGGCTGGCAGTCGGCCCTGGCCTACGCCATCTGCTACTTCGCCTACCTGCAGTTCGAGGCGTATTTCATCTCGCCGCGCATCATGCAGAAGGCCGTGGCGGTGCCCGGCGCCGTCGCCGTGATCTCGGTGATTGCCGGCGGCAGCCTGCTCGGCGTCCTGGGGGCGCTCATTGCCATCCCGACGGCGGCCGCCACCCTGCTGCTCATCAAGGAAATTTATATCGTCCGCCAGGACAAGCACTAGACGCTTGCGGTGGCCACCGGCCCTTCCCATTCCTGCGGGAGGCCCGCGGCGCCGGAGCCGTCCCGGGTGACGTCGTCGACGATCTCGTTCAGCACCCGCGCGGCCTGCTTCTCCCCCACCCAAAGGTGCTTGGCGCCGTCGACCCCCACCACCCTGGCCTGGGGCACAAGGCTGAACCGGGCCTCCGCTGCAGCGGGCCGCAGGTAGTCGTCGTGTTCGGGCACCAGGACAGTCAGCGGCTTGCCGGATGCCGCCCAGAGCTTCAGGTGCTCGTCCGTGGCGCGGTGCAGGGGCGGGGACAGCAGAACGGCGCCCTCCACCGCGGAGGCCACCGGTTCCACGGCGCCGTACATAAGGGCGAGTTCAGTTCCGAAGGACCAGCCCACGAGCCATCGGTTGGGCAGTTGCCGCTCCACGGCGAAGCGAACAGCCGCCTCCACGTCGTACCGCTCGCCAATGCCTTCCTCAAACGTTCCGTCGCTGGTTCCGCGCGGCGAGGAGGTGCCCCGGGTGTTGAATCGCAGCACGGCCACGCCCGCCAGCGCCGGGAGACGGTAGGAGGCTTTGCGGTACACGTGGGAATCCATGAAGCCGCCGTGGGTGGGCAGCGGATGCAGGGTGATCAGCGTGGCGGTGACCGGACCCGATTCGGGCAGCGCCAGCTCGCCCACCAGCGTGTGGCCGTCCTCAGTGCGCATTTCAATGTTCTCGCGCCGGGCAGGAAGCACCGTTGAGGCGCGGATGGCAGTGGATGCTGATGGCTGGCTGAAAACGTACGACGCCGGGTCAAAAGTCATGCGCACCAGCTTATCTTCCGGCCGGGTTGCGCCCGGACACGGTCCCGTCCGTTATCTGAATCGGAGATTTACCGGTACCGGAAGTTCCGCGACGTCCAGCAATTGGTGTGCCAGTGGCGCCGCTCAGCCAGTCCCGCGGCGGCGCCGAACAGGTGGTCGTCCGCCCAGACCACCAGGTGGGCGATGCCCGGCGGAACAGCCGTGGAGCAGCCCGGGCAGATGTACGTTTTTTCGGCGTTGCGGGCGGTCATGGTCCGCACCATCCAGTCCCCGTCCGGCGCGCTTTCCCGGCGGGCAATTCCAGCCCGCGCCCGCTCCAGGTCAAGTTCCGGCGCCGGACCTGCACCATGCTTCCGGCCCCCCGGGGCATTTCCGGCCGCACCGCGACCGGTGTTGGTACGGCGGGGACGGTTGGAGCGGGGCATGCTTCCATTCTGCCCTAGCCGGGGGCCCGCCCCGCCCAGCGTGACCCTGTGCTACTGGCAGCCATGCCGCGCCCCTGCGCTGGGGCCCACTGCGGGGAAGCCACCGCGGAGAAGGTATGGTGTAGGGCGTGCGTCTCGTCATAGCCCGTTGCTCCGTTGATTATGTTGGCCGGCTTAAAGCCCATCTCCCCCTCGCCACCCGGCTCCTGCTGGTGAAGGCCGACGGCTCTGTGCTGGTGCACTCCGACGGCGGCTCCTACAAGCCCCTGAACTGGATGAGCCCGCCCGCCGTCCTCCGCGTCACCTCCCCGGAGGACACCGACGTCGAGGTGGGCGTCGTCGAGCAGTGGACGGTGCAGTCCGCCAAAACGGACGACCGGCTCATCATCAACATCCATGAGCAGATTCACGACAGCTCGCACGAGCTGGGACAGGATCCCGGCCTGATCAAGGACGGCGTCGAAGCGGACCTGCAGCGCCTCCTCGCCGACCAGATCGAAACCCTCGGCCAAGGATTCTCGCTGATCCGGCGGGAGTACTTCACCGCCATCGGGCCCGTGGACATCCTTGCCCGGGACGCCGACGGCGCCACAGTGGCCATTGAGCTCAAACGCCGGGGCGACATCGACGGCGTGGAGCAGCTGACGCGCTACCTTGAACTGCTCAACCGCGATCCGCTGCTGGCACCGGTGCGGGGCATCTTCGCCGCCCAGCAGATCAAGCCCCAGGCCAGGGTGCTCGCCACGGACCGCGGCATAGACTGCGTGACGCTGGATTACGACGCAATGCGGGGCGTTGACGACGTCGAATCCCGGCTTTTCTGACCGCCCGGCTCCGTAGCCACGGGGTGATCAGGCGTTTACCCGGCTTTTGCCCAAAATTTGCCGGAATTCGCGTTTTGACCGTTGACCAGACCGTTTGCCCATGAAATTCTTGTATCAGTCTTTGTGTAGGTGTTTTTCATGCTCGCAAGACATGTTGCGAGCGCGAAGCTCCTGCAATGCAATTCCGGCTATCGGGGGCGCTGCCAGGATTCTTCTCGCGGAGTAACCAAGACCAGTACGAGGTGTGCTGGCCTTAAAAAGTTCCATACTGAGGAGAAATAAATGGCACAGGGAACCGTCAAGTGGTTCAACGCTGAAAAGGGCTTCGGCTTCATCACCCCGGACGACTCCGATGGCGATGTCTTCGTTCACTACTCCGAGATCCAGACCGGCGGCTTCAAGACCCTCGACGAGAACCAGCGCGTTCAGTTCGAAATCGGCCAGGGCGCCAAGGGCCCCCAGGCTACGGGCGTAACGGTCGTCTAGTTTCGGCTTAAACCAAATGATCCTCGGCATTCGTGCCGGGGATCATTTTTTGTCACTAATGTTTTCAAATCCTGAAACATTTACCGCCTGACAGCTCAGCGCCACGTTCCGACGCCAATGACCGGGCCCGCCTCCAGCCACGAGGACAAACCCGTGTAGGCGTCGAACTTCATTGCCAGGAAAACGTCCTGCCCCTCGTAGCGAAGCTCCACAATCACGACGTCAGGCTGCACCTTGACCAGCTCAGCCTCCGTGGGCTGGCGCCGGCCCAGCAGCTCCAGCGAGCTCCGCTTGAAGCGGTGGCGGGGCCGGACACTCAGCGACAGGAGTTTGAACCACTCAAGCTCATTGTCCTGATAACGACAAACCCCCATCCGCCAGCTCTTTCCAGCCGTACGAATGGAGGCGTCCACCGTGCCCAGGGCGCGCCGCAGGTTGAAGCGGCGCACCCCAAACAGGCACAGCGTAAAAATCAGCACCGCAAACACGGTTGCTATCGCGATGAACGGAAAGGAAGTAACGTCCATCAGGGTTGTGCTATCGGATCCCCGCAGTGGCCGCGTCACCCAGTTGGGCGTTGTCAGCAACGATTACCACACGGTTGTTATCGACGGAGAAGAAACCGCCGTCAACATCCACGGCAATGCGGTCGCCGGAAACCGGCTCGATTGCCAGCTGACCCTCGGCCAAAATCGCCAGCACGGGCGAGTGGCCGGGCAGGATTCCGATTTCACCATCGCTGGTGCGGGCCTTGACCATCTTGGCCGCCCCGGACCACACAAAGTGGTCCGCTGCGACAATCTCAACCTCAAGCTCAGCCATATTACTTGGTCTGTTCCTGAATCTTGGCCCACTGGCGCTCGACGTCGTCCAGGCCACCGACGTTGAAGAACGCCTGCTCTGCAACGTGGTCAAGTTCGCCATCGCAGATGGCCGCGAAGCCTTCCACGGTGTCCTTGATGGAAACGGTGGAGCCCTCAACGCCGGTGAACTGCTTGGCGGTGTAGGTGTTCTGGGAGAGGAACTGCTGGATGCGGCGTGCACGCGACACGACGATCTTGTCCTCTTCAGAGAGTTCGTCAACACCGAGGATGGCGATGATGTCCTGGAGTTCCTTGTTCTTCTGCAGGATCTGCTTCACACGGACGGCCGTGTTGTAGTGGTCCTTGCCGATGTACTGCGGATCCAGGATGCGGGAGGTCGACGTCAGCGGGTCAACGGCCGGGTACAGACCACGGGAGGCGATTTCACGGGAAAGTTCCGTGGTCGCGTCGAGGTGTGCGAAGGTCGTGGCCGGAGCCGGGTCGGTGTAGTCATCTGCGGGGACGTAGATGGCCTGCATCGAGGTGATGGAGTGGCCCTTGGTGGACGTGATGCGCTCCTGGAGGAGACCCATCTCGTCAGCCAGGTTGGGCTGGTAGCCCACGGCCGAGGGCATGCGGCCGAGGAGGGTGGAAACCTCGGAGCCTGCCTGCGTGAAGCGGAAGATGTTGTCGATGAAGAGCAGCACGTCCTGGTTCTGCACATCGCGGAAGTACTCCGCCATGGTCAGTGCGGACAGTGCCACGCGCAGACGCGTTCCCGGCGGCTCGTCCATCTGGCCGAACACAAGGGCGGTGTCCTTCAGGACGCCTGCCTCTTCCATTTCAACCCAGAGGTCGTTGCCTTCACGGGTACGCTCGCCGACACCGGCGAACACGGAGGTACCACCGAAGTTGCGGGCAACACGGGTGATCATTTCCTGGATCAGGACGGTCTTGCCCACGCCGGCGCCGCCGAACAGGCCGATCTTTCCACCCTTGATGTACGGGGTGAGAAGGTCGATAACCTTGATGCCCGTTTCGAGCATTTCGGTGGAACCCTCGAGGGACGCGAAGGAGGGGGCCTTACGGTGGATCGGCCAGTAGTCCGAAGCCTGGATCTCGGACTCTTCGACGTCCAGCGGCTTGCCGAGGACGTTGAAGATGTGGCCCTTGACGCCGTCGCCGACAGGCACGGAGATCGGGGAACCGCTGTCCACTACGGACGTGCCGCGGACCAGGCCGTCGGTTGCCTGCAGGGAGATAGCGCGGACGAGGTTGTCACCCAGGTGCTGGGAGGTCTCGAACGTGATGGTCTTGGTCTCACCGTTGAGAGTGATCTCGGTGGTGAGTGCGTTGTAAATCGAGGGGATTGCGTCAGCCGGGAATTCGACGTCGACAACCGGGCCAATGACACGTGCGATACGGCCGGTGGCACCGGCCGTTGCGGCTACGTGTTCGGTAGCGGTGGCAGTCATCTCTCTCACTTCACTCGTAGATGGCGTGGGGTTAAGTTTATCTGTTGTGCAGGTCTGGCTGGATCCGAGATCCGGCCGGTCAGGACGCGAGTGCGTCGGCGCCGGCCACGATTTCGGAAAGCTCCTGCGTAATCTCTGCCTGGCGGGCGGTGTTGCGCAGACGCGTGTACTTCTTGATGAGCTCCGTGGCGTTGTCGCCGGCGGATTTCATCGCCCGCTGGCGTGCAGCGAGCTCGGAAGCCGCCGCCTGCAGCATTGCCGCGAAGATGCGGGATTCGATGTAGCGCGGCAGCAGGGCGTTGAGCACCTGTTCCGGCTCCGGTTCGAACTCGTACAGCGGCAGAAGTTCCGACTCGGAGACTGCCTGCTCTTCCACAACTTCGAGGGGAAGAAGGCGGATGACGGTTGGCTCCTGCGTCACCATGGACTTGAAGCGGGTGTACACAACGTGGATCTCGTCCACGCCGCCCTCTTCGAAATCAATGGCGAAGTCCTCGAGGAGTGCCGCGCCGATTTCCTGCGCCGTGGCGAACTCAGGGGCATCCGTGTTGCCGGTCCAGACTCGCCCGTACGGACGGCTCCGGAAATCGAAGTAAGCCTGCGCCTTGCGTCCCACGAGGTACGTCTTGACTTCCTTGCCTTCGGCGCGGAGCAGTTCGTTCAGGCCTTCGGCCTGCTTGAGCACGCTGGCGGAGTAGGAGCCTGCAAGGCCGCGGTCTGAGGTGATAACCAGAACGGCGGCCCGGCGGATCTGCTCCGGCTCGGTGGTCAAGGGGTGGTCGATTTCGCTTTGGCTTGCAACGGCGGAAACGGCGCGCGTGATCGCGTTCGCGTAAGGCAGTGAAGCTGCTACCCGGGCACGGGCCTTGCCAATGCGCGACGTAGCGATCAGTTCCATCGCCTTGAAGATCTTGCGCATCGACGTCGTCGAGCTGATCTTCTGGCGGTAGACCCGGATCTGGGCTCCCATACTTATCCTTTCCTAAGATCCCGGTGGCCGGGACTGCCGGACCCCCGAAGGGCTCCGGCAGTCCCTGCCAGCGAAACTAGCGCTTCTGCCTGACGATTTTTTCCTGGTCGACCTGACCCTCGGAGATAGCTTCATGCTCCTCGTGGCCGGCACCAACCAGCTTGTCGTCCCCCTCGCCGAAGAAGCCCTTCTTGAAGTCCACAATGGCGGTCTTCAGCGCTTCGACGGTGTCGTCGTCCAGGACGTTGGTCTGAGCCAGCGTCGTGAGGATTGAGGACTTGTGCTTAAGGTGCTCCAGGAATTCGGACTCAAAGCGGCTGATGTCCTCAACCGGGACGTCGTCCAGGTAGCCCTGGGTACCGGCCCAGATGGACACAACCTGGTTCTCGACCGGGAACGGCGAGTACTGGCCCTGCTTGAGCAGTTCCATCAGGCGGGCACCGCGGGTCAGCTGCTGGCGCGACGCGGCATCGAGGTCGGACGCGAACATCGCGAACGCCTGCATGTCGCGGTACTGGGCAAGATCCAGCTTCAAGGTACCGGAGACCTTCTTCATGGACTTGACCTGCGCGGCACCGCCAACGCGGGAAACCGACACACCAACGTCAACAGCGGGGCGCTGGTTGGCGTTGAAGAGGTCCGACTGCAGGAAGATCTGGCCATCGGTAATGGAGATCACGTTGGTCGGAATGTAGGCGGAAACGTCGTTTGCCTTGGTTTCGATGAGCGGCAGGCCGGTCATCGAGCCTGCACCGAGCTCATCGGAGAGCTTGGCACAACGCTCCAGCAGGCGGGAGTGCAGGTAGAAGACGTCGCCCGGGTAGGCTTCGCGTCCCGGCGGGCGGCGGAGCAGCAGCGACACGGCGCGGTAGGCTTCGGCCTGCTTGGACAGGTCATCGAACACGATCAGGACGTGCTTGCCGCCGTACATCCAGTGCTGGCCGATGGCCGAGCCGGCGTAGGGAGCGAGGTACTTGAAGCCGGCCGGGTCGGAGGCCGGGGAGGCGACGATCGTGGTGTACTCGAGCGCGCCGTTGTCCTCCAGAGTCTGGCGGATAGCGGCAATCGTCGAAGCCTTCTGGCCGATCGCGACGTAAACGCAGCGGACCTGCTTCGTCACATCACCGGAAGCCCAGTTGTCCTTCTGGTTGATGATCGTGTCGATGGCAATGGCGGACTTGCCCGTCTGGCGGTCACCAATGATCAACTGGCGCTGGCCGCGGCCGATCGGAATCATGGCGTCGATGGCCTTCAGGCCGGTCTGCATCGGCTCGTGCACAGACTTACGCTGGGTAACGCCCGGTGCCTGGAGTTCCAGGGCACGGGTGGTCTCGGCCTTGATCTCGCCGAGGTCGTCGATGGGAACACCCAGGGGGTCCACAACGCGGCCGAGGAAGGCGTCGCCGACCGGCACGGACAGAACCTGTCCGGTGCGGTGGACTTCCTGGCCTTCTTCGATGCCAGTGAAGTCACCGAGTACGATGACACCGATCTCGCGCACGTCGAGGTTCTGGGCCAGGCCCAGGGTGCCGTCTTCGAAGCGAAGCAGCTCGTTCGCCATGACCGAGGGAAGGCCCTCAACACGGGCGATGCCGTCACTTGCGGTGGTCACACGGCCGACCTCTACGCGCTCTGCGTTTCCGGGTTCGTAGGACGCCGCGAATTCGTTCAACGCATTACGGACGTCGTCGGCGTTGATGGTCAATTCGGCCATCTGCAGTCCCTGCTCTCCTGTATTCGTGATCATCGTTGCTCACGATGACCGGGGTTTCTATCAGTTGTGTTGTGCTTGTCCGGCTAGCCGGCCAGCTGGCGCTGAAGCTCGTTCAGGCGGGTGAGGACCGAAGCGTCGAGCACTTCGTCCCCCACCTGAACCCGGATGCCGCCGATCAGCATGGGATCAACCTTGACGTTGACCTTCAGTTCGCGCCCGTAGAGGGAGTTCAATCCCGCCTGCAGACGGCCTGCCTGCGTCTCCGTCAGGGGACGAGTAACGCTGACCGTCGCAATCCAGCGCTGCTGGCGCTTGGCGGCGAGCTCGGCGAAACGGCTCACGAGCTTGGTTGCCTTGATGCCACGCGGCTGCGTGACTGCCTGTCCGATGAGGACCTTTGCTTCCTCACTTGCGGAAGGAACCAGCCTTTCGGCCAGGACAGTCTTTGCTGCGGCGCTGGCCTGCGGTTCAGACAGGGCGCGCTGCACGTCGTGGTTGGCAGCCACGGCCTGGTTGAAGGAGAAAAGATCGTTCTCCAGCGCTTCCAGGCCGGTGATACCGGAGGCAGAAACGGCCGACTTGTTTTCAGCAACGGCGATGACCACCGTTGCGGCAAGCGTCTCGAGTGCATCGCCGATGTCTCGCGCCGATGCCCAGCGTGAGCTGGCCAGACCGGCTGCGATGTCCACGGCTTCGGCGGAAGCTTTTCCGCTGAAGAGCCGCTTGATCAACGCCGACTTTTCCTCACCGCTGCGGGAGGGGTCAGTCAGGGCACGGCGCAAGCCTGCCGAGCTGTCTACCGTTCCCAGGATCCCGAAAAGTTCCTTTGCCAACTGCAGCGATGCAAACGGAAGCTTTGGCTCCAGCTCGGTCAGCGCCTTGGTCAGCGATTCGCTCGATACACCTGCCATTACTTAGCTACACCTGCGTTCTGGGTCTCCAGATCGGCCAGAAAGCGGTCAACAACGCGTGCTGCGCGTGCGTCGTCCTCGAGGGTTTCCCCAACGATGCGGCCCGCAAGCGTGGTGGCAAGGGTGCCCACCTCCGAACGCAGCGACACAACGGCCGCCTGGCGCTCGGACTCGATCTGCGCGTGTGCCTGAGCGGTGATGCGCGCAGACTCGGCTGCAGCCTTCTCCTTCAGCTCCGCCAGGATCTGGGCGCCTTCGGCACGCGCTTCCTCGCGGATACGGTTGGCCTCAGCACGGGCATCAGTGAGCTGCTGCTTGTACTCTTCGAGTGCAGCGGAAGCCTCAGCCTGAGCCTTCTCAGCCTTGGCGATGCCGCCCTCGATAGCCTCGGCACGCTCTGCGAACGTCTTCTCGAACATCGGGACAACGAACTTGACCACGATGAAAAAGAGGACAGCAAAGCCGGCGAGGACGACGCCCATTTCCCAAACATTGGGAACGAGCGGGTTAGCCGCCGCGGCGCCTTCAGTGGCGGCTGAGATGATCAGCTGATTCATATTTCACCCGTCCTTATCTACTCGGTTCTGAATGTTCGCTTGGTTCTGAAGGTTTACTTGAGAACGAAAGCGAAGACCAGGCCCAGGATGGCGAGGGCTTCAGTCAGCGCAAGGCCGAGGAATGCGATCGGCTGCAGGACGCGCTGGGCTTCCGGCTGACGGGCCACACCGTTGATGTAGGCAGCGAACACGAGACCCACACCGATACCACCGCCGATGGCCGAGAGGCCGTAGCCGATGAGGTTGAGGGAGCCGTTGATGGAGCCTTCCATTTTTCTTCCTTTCAAGATGCCATGTATATGGCAGGTTGTTTGGGTTGCTTCATCCCCGCGAGGGGAAGTTTGAGGTGCCTAGTGGCTGTCGGCGTGGAGTGCGCCTTCGATGTAGATCGCGGTCAGCAGTGTGAACACGTACGCCTGCAGCGCCATGATCAGCGCTTCGAGCATGTACATGGCAATCGCACCGGCGAGAACCAGGACAGAGGTGCCCTTGAGGAGGACGTTCTCCTGCATCACGAGGTATTCGATCCCGGAACCGGCAATCATGACGATCAGGTGGCCGGCCAGCATGGTGGCGAAGAGACGCAGGCTGTGCGTGACCGGGCGGACCAGGAAGTTGGAGATGATCTCGATCGGAATGACGATCGGGAGGATGTAGACCGGGACACCGGAGGGAACGGTGGCCAGCTTGAAGTAGCGCAGGCCGTTCTTCTTGATGCCGATGCCGATCCACGTGACGTACACGATGGCTGCCAGCACGTAGGCACCGCCGACGTGCGAGAAGCTCGGGAGCTGGATCACCGGGATGGCGCCGTAGATGTTGTTCACCAGGATGAAGAAGAACAGGCTGAACAGGAGCGGGACGTACTTGATGAAGTCCCTGCCACCGATGATGTCCTTGGCGATGCTGTTACGGACGAAGCCGTACGCGGCTTCACCTGCGAACTGCAGCTTGCCGGGAACGAGCTGCTGCTTCCGCGCAGCGAGCACAAAGAATGTGGCGATAATGACGACGGACAGGATAACCAGCAGCATCTGCTTGGAGAATCCGTCTGCCGCACCCCACGGCAGGATAGCCGGCAGGTGCATTTCTTCAATTCCGGGAGGAGTGAACTCTCCTGAATTTTGGGCCGGGAGCGCAAGCGCGATCAACGCGTTTCCTCTCTGCAGTGTCCATCGTTGGGCGTTGGTCGGGTTCCGGCGCGCGTCATGCTTGCCCTCCCCCTCGTGAAATTATTTGGCATTACTGTTCCCGTCCTCGGACGGGCCGCTGGCTGCACCGCTCCCGCCAGTTGGTTTCCTTGAACTGGTGAGGCCGTGCATATGGGACAGATAGAACCCTCCTGCTGCTCCAAGCAGAGCGCCTGCGAGCACAATCCAGCGGGTTCCCCACAGATAATCCAGTCCCCAGCCTATCAAACTCCAGACGATGATTCCGCCAATTATGTAGCTAAAGACGGCCATTCCAGCGTTGTAACCGCCGTCGGAATTCTCGCCGGGTACAGCGGCAGGACCGGGCGTCGGTTCGGGAGTCCCAGGCGTATTTTTTCCTGGGTTGTTGCGCTTGGTCATTTGGTGCTGCCCTCGTCCGGTTTGGGGTCGTTGAAGATCTGCAGGCGGGCCTTGCTGAAGCCGTAGATCTCAGCCGCCTGCCATGTGACCACAGCTACGACGGCACCAATGACGAACCACCGGCCGTGCAGCCAGTCGGGAGCCCCGAGGGCGAACAGCACCACGGCGAAGCCGATGACCTTGACGAAGTATGTCGCCACGAACAGGCCGACGGCACCTGAAGGGTTGTTGCGCCCCACAAAGTGTCCGATGAGCAGGCTGATCGCGAAGAACACGATCACCAGCAGGCCGCCGAGGCTGCTGGACACAACTCCGGTCCAGCCATTTAGCAGGGCAGCCACTACGCCGGTGAGAACCAGGGCACCGCCGGCGACCGCAGAACTTAGTCCAAGCAGCCCGAGCCAGAGCGACCGCGTGGGCCCGGAGACGCCAACGGATCCTTTGCCGGACACAGGTCCGGGCTCGGCGTTGGAGGTCATGCGAACCCAATCTTCGGGGCAGGGTGGAGTGGTGCAGGAAAGACCTGCACCTGAATTCTACACGAGATAGAAATTTTCCGAAAAGCGCGTCTTACTCCGGCGCTTGCCCCACTCCGCCGTTCTCCCCGCGCCGGCTCAGGTACGGCCACGCGGTGACCAGCCCCATGATCAGCGTGGCGGCGATCATCACGGCCAGGACAACCTGCCACGGGTAGACGGCAAAGGCCAGGCCGCCGAAGGACAGGACAGCCGCCCACAAGTACAGCAGCATGACCGCGGTGCGGTGGGAGTAACCGATGTCCATGAGCTTGTGGTGCAGGTGTCCGCGGTCGGCGGACCACGGTGAACGGCCGACGGCGGTGCGCCGCACCACCGCGAGGCAGAGGTCCAGGAGCGGCAAGAACAGCACAGCAAACGGCAGCAGGATGGGGATGATCGTGGGGATACCGTTGACGCGGTCATAAAGGCCCGACGTGATCTGCCCGGTGGAGACCACGCCTGCGGAGGCCATCAGCAGGCCTATCAGCATCGCGCCGGAATCGCCCATGAAAATCTTCGAGGGAAACCAGTTGTGCGGCAGGAAGCCCAGGCAGCTGCCCACAAGGACTGCCGTCAGCAGCGTGGCGAGGTCGGAACGGTCCAGGATAGGGGCGTTCCGGTGGACCCAGTAGGCGGTGAGGAAGAACGCGGACCCGCCGATGATGGCCACCCCTGCGGCCAGCCCGTCCAGCCCGTCGATGAAGTTGAACGCGTTCATCGTGACGACGATCAGGCCGGTGGTAAGGGCGATGTTGACCGGGTCCGACTCGAACCGGATCGGCTCCGGAACGAACGGGATGATGGTCATGCGGACACCCCAGACGGCCACCACGAGCGCGGCGAAAGCCTGCCCGATCAGCTTGACCCACCAGCGAAGGTCCAGCAGGTCATCCGCGACCCCCACGACCACGATGACGGCGGCACCCGCCAGGACGCCCCACGGAGCTGCGTTGTTCCGGAAGATGTCTTTGACGAAGAAGGACTGGCTCGCGATGGCCAGCGCCACCAGGACGCCCGCGAAAATCCCGAGTCCGCCGAGCCGCGAGACCGGGCTGGAATGCATGTCCCTGCTGCGGATGGGGGCGAACAGCTCAAGCCGGTTGCCGATCAGCCGGGCGCCCCACGTTGCTCCGTAGGAGACGATCGCGGCTGTCAGCATCATGGACAGGTACATGATCATGGCGCGGCCACCGTCCCCGTGGCGCTGTATTTACTGCCAGCGCTGCGTACCCTGCCACGCTGCAGGCTAGGCGGATGCGGTTTGGGGGTCAGGCCGGGCGGACCATGCGGGCTCGTTAGGTGTGGATCTGACGTGCAATAAATGAAACTTCTCCGTCGCCATGCGCACAGACAGGCAGTGCATAGTGCCTGACGGGGCTGTATTACAGTGGACTCTAGTCAAGATACTAACGCCAACGGGTACATCGCTTCGCGTCACACGGCCTCACGCCGGCGGGAAACTTGCCGACGGCTGTGCTGAAAGGATCCCCGCAATGCCAGTGTCGGTCGCAGTTGCCGCCGTGACGTTTGACCGTCCCCAGGAGCTCGCCGTCCTGCTGAAGGCCATCAATGGCCAGACGGCCCCGGTGTCCACAATCTGCCTCGTTGACAGCGGCACGAAGCCCGCGAAGGACGTCGCGGCACAGCATGCAAACGTGGACTACGTGCGCTCCGAAGCCAATCTCGGCGGCGCCGGCGGCTTCTCCCTCGCGGCGCTCAAAGCCGTCGCCAGCGGCGCGGACTGGGTGTGGATGATGGACGACGACGCCGAGCCGGCGGACGCGGAGTGCCTGGCCACGCTGATCCGGGAAGCGGAGGCGCGGGACCTGGAGGCTGTGGTGCCCCTTGTGGTGGCCCCGGGCCATCCCGACCAGCTCTCCTTTTTCTTCCGCCTGGACGGCAAGGTCACCCATGACCGGGCTGCACTGGAGAAGGTCGGCTTCCTGCCCAACGACGGCCACTTTTTCAACGGCGCGCTCATCCGCTCGGACGTCTTCTTCAAAGTGGGGCTGCCGGACATGCGCCTTTTCATCCGCGGCGACGAGGTGGACTTCACCATCCGGCTGCGCAAGGCCGGCATCCGGTTCGGCACTGTGACCACGGCTGCGATCATGCACCCGCACGCGTTTTCGGAAACGAAGCACGTGTTCGGGGCCCGCTGGCACGTTATCGTCCCGGAGAGCGCCTTCAAGCGGTATTACTACTACCGCAACCGCGGGTACCTGATTCGCCGTCATTTCCGCGCCAAGTCCCTGGTGGCGGATGTGGGCGGCTACCTCGGCTACTTCCTGCGCCGGGGCGACCTCCGCGGGCTGGCGGACTGGTTCCGGGCCTTCTCCACGGGGCTCCGCGGCAAGGGGTTTGCGCCGCTCAAGGACCAGAAGTTCTAGCGTAGGCGGGACTGACCAGCTTTCCCGGCCCGTCAGTCCCGCCCGCGCAGCCGGCGGCGGAGCAGGAGTGCCAGCAGGACCCATGGTTCGCCAAACACGCGGTATGCCACCCGGCGCGGATGCAGCAGCAGCCGCCAGGCCCACTCCAGCCCCAGCCGGCCCAGCCAGCGGGGTGCCAGTTTCTGAATGCCGGCGATCTGTTCGATCGCTCCCCCGACAGCGCAGTAGACGGCGGGCGGCAGCGATGGCAGGCGCCGCCACAGCACCTCTTCCTGCAGCGGCATGCCAAGGCCGATCAGCACCAGCTGCGGCTGGAGTTCCGCCAGCCACGCGGCAGCCTTCTCTTCCAGCTCCGGGTTCCAGTCCTCCCCCGGCATTCCGGAGACAGTGGCGCCCGGAACGATGGCCTGCAGCTTCGCGACGGCCTTGGCGTTGGCGGACGCTCCGGCGCCCACGACGGCGATGCGGTGGAGGCCGTCCAGCTGGCCCAGTGCGGGAATCCAGTCTGTCGAACCAAGCCGGTAGTCCATGACGGGCCGTGTGTCCCCGCCCGACTTTTCCCGGCCTCTCCCCCACAGCCACAGGACAGGTGCGCCGTCCAGAAGGACAACGTCACTGTTCTCGTAGAACTTCCTGAACTGCGGTTCGGAATGGAACAGCGTCACGCTGTGGAGATTGTGTCCGACGACGGTTCTGGTCCTGCCGTCAGCCAGGAATCCGTCGAGGACTGCGGTGAGCCCATCAACGTCCAAAGGCGTGGCATCCACTCCGAGGACCGGTACCGGTTGCCTCTGCAGCGTCATTCGGCGCTTGCAGGCTTTTCGCCGGCGTCGGACGGGCCAGCCTCGCCGGCGGTGGCCTCAGCCCCATCGGCGGTGACCTCGGGCTCGTCCGCCGTGGCCTCAGGCTCGTCGGCAGCGTTGCCGTTGATGTCGAGGACTCCGGGAACCACCCCGCGCAGCCGCTCCAGGCTGATGGCCCCCTCACGGACCACGCGCAGCGGCAGCGAAGTCGCATCCACGATGGTGGACGGCGTGGCGTCGGTCCCCTCCACTGGCCGGAAGCCGCCTTCAAGGTACACCTCAACGGACTCAGCGAGCTGGGAACGGGCTTCAAAGGCCGTCTGTGCCGGTGCCTGGCCGGTCCGGTTCGCCGAGGACACGGCGAGGGGCCCGGTGACGGTCAGCAGGTCGATCGCCACCTCGTCGTCCGGAATACGAAGGGCCACGGTGCCCTTGGTCTCACCCAGGTCCCAGTCGAGCGACGGCTGGGCGTGGAAGATCAGGGTCAGCCCGCCTGGCCAGAAGGCCTCGGCCAGCTCGCGTGCATCCGGGTACACATCGGTGGCGAGGCCGTCGAGCGCATTCAGGCGCGGAATCAGGACCGGCGGCGGCATGTTCCGGCCCCGGCCCTTGGAGACCAGCAGCATGGTGACAGCCTGCGGGGAAAAGGCATCGGCCGCGATTCCGTAGACGGTGTCCGTGGGAAGGACAATGCACTTCTTCTCGAGAATCGCCCGCCGCGCGTGCGCAATACCGGCTGTCCGCTCGTCGTCGGCCGTGCAGTTGTACGTAGTGGTCACTGCCTCATTCTTTCATTACTCCGCGGGCGGCGAGGAAAGGACGGCGCTGGTGGCGCGTTCCTTGCCGTTCAGGTCAAAATGCGTGGTGACGTCGGTCCAGAATCCGGTCTTCTTCAGCATCGTCGCGATCCAGCCGGCCTGGACTTCGGCGTGTTCCATCACGAAGTAGCCGCCGGGAACCAGGAGCCGGGCCGCCGAGGCGGCGGCCGCCGTCGGCAGTTCCATGCCGTCCGCTCCGCCGCCGTAGAGCGCCTCCGGCGGATCGTGGAGCGCCACTTCGGGTTCGTTCGGGATGGCTTCCGCGGGAATGTACGGCGGGTTGGACACCACGACGTCGAACGTTCCGTTAAGTTCGGGCAGAGCGTTCCGCAGGTCCCCCAGCAGCAGGGTGACACCCAGGGGGCGGAGGTTCTTGGCCGCCCAGGCGTGCGCGAATTCGCTGAACTCCACCGCGAAAACCTCGGCCTCGGGCACCTCGTGCGCTACTGAACCGGCGATGGCGCCGGAACCGGTTCCCAGGTCCACCACCTTCGGACGGACCACGCCGGCACGTTCCAGTGCGCGCAGCCGGTCGATAACCAGCTGCACCACGGATTCGGTTTCAGGGCGGGGAATGAAGACGCCGGGCCCCACCGCTAGCTGGAGGTAGCGGAAGTGGGCCACGCCGGTGATGTGCTGGAGCGGAATCCGGGTGGCGCGCTCGGCAACGAGTTCGGCGTAGCCGGCCGGGGCAGGAGCGTCCCCGAGCATCATGGCCCGCAGCCGCCCCAGCCCCACCCCCAGCAAATGGTCCGCCAGGAGTTCGGCGTCCACCCGGGGGCTGGGGACACCGGCCTCGGCAAGGCGTTCAGTCGCCTCGCGGACCGCAACTGCCAGGGACTGGGCAGGCAGACGGTGCTCCGGCGGCTCCGGAGTGTGCTCGGACGTCATGGGATCCAGGGGCTCCTAGTCGCCGATGGCGTCCAGCCGCGCCTGTTCATCCATCTCGATGGCGGACTGGATGACCGGCTCGAGGTCGCCGTTCATGACCTGGTCAAGGTTGTAGGCCTTGTAGCCGGTGCGGTGGTCGGCGATCCGGTTTTCCGGGTAGTTGTAGGTCCGGATGCGCTCGGACCGGTCCATGGTGCGGATCTGGGACTTCCGCTGCTCGGAGTTGGCGGCGTCGATCTGCTCCTGCTGGTGGGCCAGGATGCGGGCACGGAGGACGCGCATGCCTGCTTCACGGTTCTGCAGCTGGGACTTTTCGTTCTGCATGGCCACGACGATTCCGGTGGGGAGGTGCGTGATGCGGACGGCGGAGTCGGTGGTGTTGACGGACTGGCCGCCGGGGCCCGACGAGCGGTAGACGTCGATCTTGAGATCGTTCTGGTTGATTTCGAGCTCTTCGGGCTCATCCACCTCAGGCAGGACCAGGACGCCTGCGGCCGACGTGTGGATGCGGCCCTGCGATTCGGTGACGGGCACGCGCTGGACGCGGTGCACGCCGCCCTCGAACTTGAGCCTCGCGTAGACGCCCTCGGCTGGATCGTTGGAGTTGCCCTTGACGGCCACCTGAACGTCTTTGTAGCCGCCGAGGTCCGACTCGGTGGAGGAGATGATCTCCGTCTTCCAGCCGCGGGATTCCGCGTACCGGGTGTACATGCGCAGCAGGTCGCCGGCGAACAGGGCAGCCTCGTCGCCGCCTTCGCCGCCCTTGACCTCAAGGATCACGTTGCGTGCATCGTCCGGGTCCCGCGGGATGAGCAGCCGCGTCAACCGCGCCGCCGCCGCCTCTACCGCTTCCTCCAGTTCAGGCACCTCTGCGGCAAACTCAGGATCCTCCGCAGCCATCTCCTTGGCAGCGGCGAGGTCATCCTGCAGCGCGTGCCACTTGTGGTAGGCGTCCACAATGCCGTTCAGCTGCGCAGACCGCCGCCCCAACTTCCGAGCCAGCTTCTGGTCAGCATATACAGCCGGATCCCCCAACTGCGCCTGGATGGAATCATGCTCATCCAACAGGCCCTGTACGGACTCAAACATTTTCAAACCTCTTTCGACTTGTAACCAAGTCTAGTTACTGCAACGCGGGGTCACTTACCGCCCGATCCGGCGGCATCATTGGGCTGTATCTGACCCCGCGTTGAACGGAACGACAAAGGGTGGGGCCCGCGAAACTACGCGACGGCCCCACCCCTGGCTCAGCTACTTGTCGTTATCCGACTTCGAACCAAGCGTCGTCTTCTGAACCTGCATGAGGAACTCGACGTTGCTCTGCGTTTCGCGGATCTTGTTGGTCAGGAGTTCCAGGCTCTGCTGGGTCTCCAGGCCGGAGAGGACGCGGCGCAGCTTCCACATGATCTTGACCTCTTCGGCCGAGAGCAGGTTTTCTTCGCGGCGCGTGCCGGAGGCGTTGACGTCCACGGCGGGGAAGATGCGCTTGTCCGCCAACTGGCGGGACAGGCGGAGCTCCATGTTGCCGGTGCCCTTGAACTCTTCGAAGATGACCTCGTCCATCTTGGATCCGGTCTCCACGAGGGCCGTTGCCAGGATGGTCAGCGAGCCGCCGTTTTCGATGTTGCGGGCAGCACCGAAGAACCGCTTGGGCGGGTACAGGGCTGCGGAGTCCACACCACCGGACAGGATGCGGCCGGAGGCCGGGGCTGCCAGGTTGTAGGCGCGGCCCAGGCGGGTCATGGAGTCCAGGAGCACCACGACGTCCATGCCCATTTCCACGAGGCGCTTGGCGCGTTCGATGGAGAGTTCGGCCACGGTGGTGTGGTCGTCGGCGGGACGGTCGAAGGTGGAGGCAATGACCTCGCCCTTGACCGTGCGCTGCATGTCCGTGACTTCTTCGGGACGTTCGTCAACCAGCACCATCATGAGGTGGACCTCAGGGTTGTTGGTGGTGATCGCGTTGGCGATGGACTGCAGGATGAGCGTCTTGCCGGCCTTGGGCGGCGAAACGATCAGGCCACGCTGGCCCTTGCCGATCGGGGCGACCAGGTCGATGACGCGGGGGCCGATCTTCTTGGGGTCGGTCTCGAGGCGCAGGCGCTCGGACGGGTACAGCGGGACGAGCTTGGCGAACTCCACGCGGTCCTTGAGGTCCTCGGCGGTCTTGCCGTTCACCGAGGTGACGCGGACCAGCGCGTTGAACTTCTGGCGGGCGGACTGCTGGCCGCGGTCCTCGCCGTCGCGCGGTGCGCGGATGGCGCCAACCACGGCGTCGCCCTTGCGCAGGTTGTACTTCTTGACCTGGGCCAGGGAGACGTAGACGTCGTTCGGGCCCGGGAGGTAACCGGACGTACGGATGAACGCGTAGTTTTCCAGGACGTCCAGGATGCCGGCCACCGGCAGCAGGACATCGTCGTCGGTGATCTCGACGTCGTCGACGTCGGGCCCCTGGCTGCGTCCGCGGCGGCGGTCATTGCGGTCGCGGAACCGGTCGTTGCGGTTGCCGTCGCGGCTGTCGGACCGCTCGTTGCGGTCGTTCCGGTCGCGGCGGTTCCGCCGGTTGCGGCGGCTGCCGCCGTCTTCGTCGCTTTCGCGGGTGTCGTCACGGCGGGTGTCATCGCGGCGGGTGTCGCGTCCGCCTGCCTCGCCCGCGTCACGGCCACCGCGGCCGCGGGTGTCGCGGCGTTCGCGCTGGCCGGCTTCGCCTTCCGGAGCCTGCTCGCGGGCCTCGGCGCCGCGTGCTTCCGTGCCACGTGCTTCCGTGCCACGTGCTTCAGTGCCACGTGTCTCCGGGGCAGCTTCGGCGGGAGCAGCGGGTGCCTCGGCGGGAGCGGCTGCAGCTGCTTCCCCGCGGCGGCGGTTGCGGGTGCGCGGCTGGCGGCGTTCTGCGCCTTCGGCCTCGGTGGCAGCTGCGCCTTCAGCGGCGGCGGGAGCCTCGACGGCCGGAGCGGCTGCCGGTGCTTCAGCGGCACGTGCTTCAGTGGCCGGAGCCTCCGCAGCAGGCTGTGCTGCCGCTTCCGCCGCGGGTGCGGCAACAATGCCGTCGCTCACTGCCCGGCGGCTGCGGCCACGGCCACGCGCACGGGTTTCCTGGGCCGGTGCCTCGGCTGCTTCCGCGGCCGGGGCTGCGGCCTCGGCCGCCGGAGCTGCCGGGGCGGTTGCAGCAGCCTTGGCTGCGCTCCGCGCCGGTGCCTTGGCGGCGGGGGCGGACGTACCTGCACGGTGGGCGGAAATAGCCGCCACCAGGTCGCCCTTGCGCATGCGGGAACCGCCGGAGATACCAAGCTGGCTGGCAAGGGCCTGCAGCTGGGCGAGCTTAAGGCCGGCAAGGCCGCTGCTCTTGGCGGGCGCTTCCGTCAACGTTCCGGAAGCAGAAGATGGTGTGTCCACAGCTGGCGACAGCTCAGTGGTTTCGGTCACGAAGGATCCTTCCCCCTCGACGGCGTCCAGACTGTGAGCTGGACGCGATGATTGGATCTGGGCTGCAGTTCAGATCTGCAGCCGCGATGTCGGCCTTGCCGGTTGGAGTTCGGCCAGCAGGGCCGGATACTGATCACCTTCAAACGCTCCGCATGCTGGCGGGGCGGCGGACTGGCGGTTCAGGGAACAGAAACACGTCTGTACTTTCCTGGCCAGGCCAAGCAGGTGGCGCCGGAGGATATTGCGCAATAAGAGATCGAAGCAGCAGCAGCAGATCGAAGCAGATTCTGACCCGATGACCGGTTAAGGCCATTCTCGGAGTCGTTGACTGCACGGTCTCTTGGCTGCAGGGCCCTCTCGACTGCAGAGTCGCCGTCTGGCTGCATCAATGAATACTGTGTTCGATAAAGACCGTGTTCAGTGAATGCGGTGATGACTGCGGGGACTGCATGCGGTGTTACCGCCGGTGCACTCCCACTTTAGCACCTTCGACGTCGACTGCCAGCTTCATCACACGCCAGTTGATATCCGGCGTATTTGCCTCGGAGAACGCGGCAATGAATTCCAGCACGGACGCGGCTTCCGCCTCGCCGTTGGCCAGCACCAGAACCGTGGGGCCTGCTCCGGAGACGACGGCGGCGTGGCCGGCTCCGCGCAGGGCTTTGATGAGGCTGGCGCTGGGACGCATGGCCTCCGCACGGTAGCTCTGGTGCAGGAAGTCCTCGGTGCCGGCGGGCAGGAACTCAGGCTTCTGCGTCAGCGCGTGGATCAGCAGTGCTGCGCGGCCGGAGTTCATCGCGGCCGCGTGATGGCCGATGGACGCAGGCAGCAGGGCCCTGGCGGCCTCGGTGGAGAGCTCGTAGTCCGGAACTGCCACGATGGGGACGACGGCAGCGTCGACGGTGGCGCACGTGGTGCTGTACTGGTCACTGTCCTGCCACGACAGCGCCAGTCCGCCGTAGATCGCCGGAGCGACGTTGTCCGGGTGGCCTTCCATCTCGCTGGTCAGCTGCAGGATCCAGTTCCGGTCCTGCTGCTCCCCCGCCGGCAGCAGGGCGTTGGCTGCCGTCACGGCAGCCACAACGGCTGATGCCGACGAACCAAGGCCGCGGCCGTGCGGAACGACATTTTCTGCCGTGATCTTCAGGCCGGTGTGCCGGTAGCCCAGCCGCCCGAAGGCGGCATTCATGGCCCGGACCACCAGGTGGCTGGCGTCCCGCGGCAGGGACTCGGCCCCCTCACCGCTGAGTTCGAAGATCAGCTCGTCGGTGTCCAGGCTCTCCACGGTGAGGGTGTCGTGCAGCGTGAGTGCCAGCCCGAGGCTGTCATATCCGGGACCGAGGTTGGCGCTGGTGGCCGGAACCCGGACCGTCACCTGCTGCCCGGCCTGGATGGCGGGCAGCTGGGCGGTCTGCGGCAGCATGGTTTCCACTGTTATTAGTCTTCCAGTCCCAGTTCTGCAGCAACGGTCACGACGTCGTTCGGCACCTTGACGGGCTGGACATCGCTGCCGTCCTCGGTGCGGAGCGCCCACTGGGGGTCCTTGAGGCCGTGGCCGGTGACGGTGATGGCGATGGTCTTGCCCGAGGGCACCTCACCTGCGGCGTGCTTCTTGAGCAGGCCTGCGACGCCGGCAGCCGAGCCGGGCTCCACGAAGACGCCCTCGCGGGAGGACAGCCAGCGGTGCGCGGCGAGGATTTCCTCGTCAGTGACGGAATCGATGAACCCGCCCGACTCGTCGCGGGCGGCGATGGCGCCGTCCCACGAGGCCGGGTTACCGATCCGGATGGCGGTGGCGATGGTGTCCGGTTCCGTGATGGGGTGGCCGGCGACGAACGGCGCGGCGCCCGCGGCCTGGAAGCCCCACATGGCGGGGGTCTTGGTGGAGACGGGAGCAAGCGTCCCGGCCGTTTCGGACTCGAACGGAGCGGCGTACTCCTTGTAGCCCTTCCAGTAGGCCGTGATGTTTCCGGCGTTGCCGACCGGGAGGACGTGGATGTCCGGGGCGTCGCCCAGGGCGTCGACGATCTCGAAGGCGCCGGTCTTCTGGCCCTGGATGCGGGCCGGGTTCACAGAGTTGACCAGGAACACCGGGTAGGACTCGCCCAGCTTGCGGGCGATGTCCAGGCAGTTGTCGAAGTTGCCGTCAACCTGCAGGAGCGTGGCGCCGTGGGCGATGGCCTGGCTCAGCTTGCCCATGGAGATCTTGCCCTCGGGAACCAGCACAGCGCAGGTAAGCCCCGCGGCGGTTGCGTACGCCGCAGCCGAGGCGGACGTGTTGCCGGTGGAGGCGCACACCACGGCCTTGGCTCCGGCCTCAACAGCCGCGGTCATGGCCATGGTCATGCCGCGGTCCTTGAAGGACCCGGTGGGGTTCATGCCCTCAACCTTGAGGTAGACGTCCGAGCCTGTCAGCTCCGACAGCTTCTGGGCGTGGACCAGGGGCGTGCCGCCCTCGCCGAGGGTGATCACGCGGGTTGCCGCGGTTACGGGCAGACGGTCAGCGTATTCGCGGATGACACCGCGCCATTGGTGAGCCACTTAAGCTCCTTCTACCCGCAGTACGGATGTAACGGAATTAATCACGTCAAGGCCCTTGACGGCTTCGACGGTCGCTGCCAGTGCAGCTTCGCTTGCGCGGTGGGTGACGATCCGCAGCTCGGCCGATTCCACGTTGGAGTCGGCATCGCGGTGGATGGTCTGGCGCATGATTTCGATGGAGACGCCGTGCTCGGCGAACAGCTGGGCGATCTTCGCCAGCACGCCGGGCTGGTCTGCAACGTCCAGGCCGATGTAGTAGCTGGTGGTGGCGGCGTCGATGGGCAGCGCCGGAACGTGGCCGGTGGTGGACTCGATGCGTCCGGGTCCGCCGAGGACAATGCGGCGGGCTGCTGAGACGAGGTCACCCAGCACGGCAGACGCCGTCGGGGTTCCGCCTGCGCCCTGGCCGTAGAACATCAGCTCGCCGGCGTTCTCCGCCTCGACGAAGACGGCGTTGAACGCCCCGCGGACGGCTGCCAGCGGGTGTTCGCGCGGCAGGAGGGTCGGGTGGACGCGCACCGAAACGCCCTCGCTGCCGTCGCCGTTGCCGATCTTTTCGGCGATCGCCAGCAGCTTGATGACAAAGCCGGCTTCCTTCGCCGCGGCAATGTCGGCGGCGCTGACGCGCGTGATGCCCTCGCAGTAGACATGCTCCAGGTCGAAGCGCGTGTGGAAGGACAGGGACGCCAGGATGGCTGCCTTGGCGGCGGCATCGTGGCCCTCGACGTCGGCCGTGGGGTCGGCTTCGGCGTAGCCGAGCCGCTGGGCCTCGGCCAGGGCATCGGCGAACTGCGCGCCGGTGGAGTCCATCTGGTCCAGGATGAAGTTGGTGGTGCCGTTGACGATGCCCAGCACACGGGTGATGCGGTCGCCGGACAGGCTGTCGCGGATGGGGCGCAGGATGGGGATGGCCCCCGCCACGGCGGCTTCGTAGGACAGTTCGACGCCGGCCTTGTCCGCCTCTTCGTAGAGTGCGGGGCCGTCGGCGGCCAGCAGGGCCTTGTTGCCGGTGACGACGCTGGCGCCGTTCTGGATGGCGGACAGGATCAGCGAGCGGGCAGGCTCAATGCCGCCCATCAGCTCGATTACGAGGTCGGCATCCTTGACCAGCGTTTCGCCGTCGGTGGTGAACAGCTCGCGCGGGAGATCCACCTCGCGCTCGGCGTCGAGGTTCCGCACCGCGATGCCGGCCAGTTCCAGGCGGGCGCCGGTGCGCGGCGCCAAGGTGCCGGCGTCGTCAATCAGAATCCGCGCCACCTGAGCCCCGACGTTGCCACAGCCCAACAGGGCCACTTTCAGGGTTCGCAATTCGGTCATTCAGGCTCCCATGTCGCGGTTCAGCAGATCTTCTTCGGTTTCCCCGCGGACAATCAGCCGGGGAGATCCGTCGCGCACAGCGACAACGCCCGGCCGGGCCAGATAGTTGTAGTTGCTTGACAGGGCCCAGCAGTAGGCGCCGGTCCCCGGTACAGCGAGCAGATCACCGGCTGCCACGTCCTCGGGCAGATATACATCTCTAACAACTATGTCGCCGCTCTCGCAATGTTTGCCCACTACGCGGGACAGCTGCGGGGCCGCCGCGGAGGTCCGTGAGGCGAGAATGGCCGAATAATCCGCGTCGTACAGCACCGGACGGGCGTTGTCGCTCATGCCGCCGTCCACCGACACATAGCGGCGCGGGTGCGTAACGTTTTTAGCGTTATTCTCACCGGCTGCACCGGCGTCACCGGCCGGGGCGTCCACGCGGACGGTTTTCAGCGTGCCCACCTCGTACAGCGTGAAGGTGCTGCTGCCCACGATCGCGCGTCCGGGCTCGATGGAAATCCGGGGCGCGGTTATCCCCAGTTCCGCGCACTTGGAACGCACGACGGCGGCCATCGCCTGCGCGATGTCGGCGGCCGGGCGGGGCGTGTCCACCGGGGTGTAGGCGATGCCGTAGCCGCCGCCGAGGTCAAGCTCGGGCAGGGTGATGGAGTACTTCGCCTGCACGGCAGCCAGGAAGGTCAGGAGCTTCTGCGCAGCCAGGGCAAAGCCGTCCGGCTCGAAGATCTGCGAGCCGATGTGGCAGTGCAGGCCCAGCAGCTCCACGCTGCCATACGACGTTGCCGCGGCGACGGCCTCCTCGGCGGCCGACAGGCCCGCCTCATCGGTCGAATCCTCCGCCATGGAGAGACCGAATTTCTGGTCCTCGTGAGCGGTGGCAATGAACTCGTGGGTGTGGGCGTGCACCCCGGGCGTCAGCCGCAGCATGACCCTGGCGGTCTCGCCGCGGCCGGAGGCGATCTTGGCAACCCGCTCCAGCTCGTCCAGGCTGTCGACGACGATGCGGCCGAGGTTCATGTCCAGCGCCCGGTGGATCTCGGCGTCGGACTTGTTGTTGCCGTGCAGCGATAGGTTTGCACCGTCGATGCCGGCGCGGGCGGCGACGGCAAGCTCGCCGCCGGAGCAGGTGTCCAGCCGCAGCCCCTCTTCGGCAACCCACGTCGCGACGGCGGTGCACAGGAAAGACTTGCCGGCATAGTAGACGTCCACTCCCCCGCAGATGTCGGCGAAAGCGTCATCGAAGGCATCCTTGAAGGCGCGGGCGCGGGCCCGGAAGTCCGATTCGCTCATGACGAAGAGCGGTGTGCCGAACTGCTCCTTGAGGCTGCTGACCGGGATGCCGTCAACGGCCAGCTCGCCCCCGGCGTTCCGCTCCACCCCGCCGGCCCACACCGGGGTGTGGAGGGCGTTAACGTCCGCGGGGACGGCGAGCCACGCCGGTGCCAGCGGCGAGGCTGAATTACTGCTGGCGGTTTGCAACCTGATCACATCCGTTCCGGCGCCGAGACGCCCAGCAGTTCGAGCCCGTTGGCGAGCACCTGGCTGGTGGCGTCATTAAGCCAGAGCCTGGTGCGGTTGGTGTCCGTGACGGGTTCATCGCCCATGGGCGCCACGCGGCAGGCGTCATACCAGCGGTGGTAGGCGCCGGCGATGACTTCGAGGTGGCGTGCCACGCGGTGCGGCTCGCGGAGTTCGGCGGCCTTGGCCACAATCGACGGGTAGCTGCCCAGGTAGGACAGCAGTTCGTTTTCCGTGGCGTGGTCCAGAGCGGAGGCGTCGAAGGCGCTCCGGTCGACTCCGGCGGCAACGGCGTTGCGGGCAGTGCCGCGGGAACGCGCGTGGGCGTACTGCACGTAGAAGACGGGGTTCTCGTTGGAGTGCTTCTTGAGCAGCTCGGGGTCCAGGGTGAGCGGCGAATCCGCGGGGAAGCGTGCCAGCGAATAGCGCACCGCGTCCGTGCCCAGCCAGGAGATCAGATCCTTGAGCTCAATGATGTTGCCGGCACGCTTGGACAGCTTGGCGCCGTTGACCGAGACCAGCTGGCCGATCAGGACCTCGATGTTGACCTCGGGATCGTCACCGGCCGCGGCGGCGATGGCCTTGAGGCGGTTGATGTAGCCGTGGTGGTCGGCGCCCAGGAGGTAGATCTTCTCCGTGTAGCCGCGGTCCTTCTTGGAGAGGTAGTACGCGGCGTCGGCGGCGAAGTAGGTCGGCTCACCGTTCGCACGGATCATGACGCGGTCCTTGTCATCACCGAAATCGGTGGTGCGCAGCCAGACGGCACCGCCGTCGTCGAACACGTGGCCCTGCTCGCGAAGGCGCGCGACGGCACTTTCGATGGCGCCGGCGTCGTGCAGTTCCTGCTCGGAGAAGAACACGTCGAAGGAGACGCCAAAGTCCGCCAGGGTGTCCTTGATGTCCTTGAGCTGCGCCTCGTAGGCTGCGGCGCGGATCACGGGCAGGGCCGCCGCGTCCGTCAGTTCACGGATGTCCGGGTGCTGCGTCAGCACCTCGTGGCCGAGGTCGCGGATGTACTCGCCCGGGTAGCCGCCCTCAGGCACATCGCGGCCGTGCAGGCGCGACAGGACCGAGTTGGCGAAGACGTTCATCTGGGAGCCGGCGTCGTTGATGTAGTACTCGGCGGTGACGTCGGCACCGGAGGCACGAAGCACCCTGGCGATCGAGTCGCCGAGGGCCGCCCAGCGCGTGTGGCCGATGTGCAGAGGCCCGGTGGGGTTGGCGGAAACGAACTCCATGTTGACCGTGTGGCCGGCGAGCGCGGCGTTGGTGCCGTACTCCTGGCCCGCTTCGACGATGGCCTTGGCGAGGGCACCGGCTGCGGCAGCGTCAACGGTGATGTTCAGGAAGCCGGGACCGGCGATTTCCACACCGTCGACGCCGTTGATGTCCTTGAGCCGGGCGCTGAGCAGCGTGGCGAATTCGCGCGGGTTGGTGCCGGCCTTCTTGGCCAGCTGCAGGGCGATGTTGGTTGCCCAGTCGCCGTGCTCCCGGTTCTTCGGTCGCTCCACCAGGACGGAGTCCGGTATGGCCGCCTCGGCAAGGGCAATGTCACCGGCGGCAACGGCGTCTTTCAGGCAGGCGGATATTGCGAGGGAGAGTTCTTCGGGAGTCACACTCCTAGCCTACCGGGGAGCCCGTCATGGCGCGGAATCCTGCCGGGTCCGGCAGCCCCTCGGCGTCACAGCAAATCGATGGGAAATTCACAGGAAAAGCCCTTAACCTTGATTTGTTGAAGCATCAACGCCGTCCCCAGAGTGCCAATCCCACGAAAAGAGACCCCGTGAAGCCATCAATCCGCAAGACTGTTTTCGCCGGCATGGCAGGCCTGTCCCTCGCCGGAACGGTGGCAGGCTGCGCGCCTTCTGCCCAAACTGCCGCGCAGGAGACCGAACCGGCCCCGGCATCCTCGGCACCGTCTGTGGCCACCGGATCCGGAACGGCATCGGCCCCTGCCGGTTCATCCGCTTCAGGCTACAAGGACGGTACCTACAGCGCCGACGGGAACTACCGGTCCCCCAACGGCACCGAGACTGTGGGTGTCCAGCTGACTCTGGCCAACGGCACGGTGTCCGCCGTGGAGATCACCCAGCACCCCTCCAACCCCAACACGCGCAAATTCCAGGGCGAGTTCGCCGACGGCATCGCCGACCAGGTGGTGGGCAAGAGCCTGGATGAGATCAAGGTCTCCAAAGTGGCCGGCTCCTCCCTGACCAGCGGCGGCTTCAACCAGGCGGTCGAAGCCATCAAGGCGCAGGCACTGTAGGCGGCTGCCGTGCCGCATACAGGCTGGCACAGCTTCCGCTTTGACGGCATCGGGACCGGCTGGGAAATCGCCACCCCTGGCCCGTTGCCCCCGGCGCTGCGAAGCTCCGTGTTGGCCGAAGTGGAGCGCTACGACTCCACGTGGTCCAGGTTCCGCGCGGACTCCCTGGTGACCCGGATGGCCGTGGCCCCCGGACAGTACCGGCTGCCGCCCGAGGCCTCCGGCCTGGCCGCACTGTACCGGCAGCTTTATACGCTCAGCGGCGGCGCCATGACGCCCCTCATCGGGAAAAGCCTCGAGAGGCTGGGCTACGATCCGCAGTATTCACTGCAGCCCCGCGGCGAAGCCGCGCCTCCCCCGGCCTGGGACGCAGTCCTGGAATGGCACGGAACATCACTGCGGACCACGGCCCCGGTGGTGCTGGACATCGGCGCGGCCGGCAAGGGCCAGCTCGTTGACCTATTGGCCGGCCTGCTCAGGAGCAACGGGGTTCCGGATTTCTTTATCGATGCCAGCGGCGACCTGCTGAACGGCGGACAGGAGCCGGTGCAGGTGGCACTGGAGCATCCTTACGACATCACCAAGGCGATAGGAACTGTGCCCCTGGGGTCCGGCGCGCTCTGTGCTTCGGCGTCGAACCGGCGGGCCTGGGGAGACGGGCTCCATCACGTCCTGGACGGCACCACCGGGGCGCCGGTCAGGACGGTCGTGGCCACCTGGGCACTGGCGGAGACCGCCATGGCGGCGGACGCCCTCGCCACCGCCCTGTTTCTCGTTCCGGCCGGCGACCTGGAGCGGCACTTCCGCTTTTCCTGGCTCAAGGTCTTTTCCAACGGCAGCGCGGAATATTCCGCGGAATTCGAAGGAGCTCTGTTCACATGAGTTCGACCACCTCCCGGCAGCACGCCGCACCCGGCACCGCCCTGGACGCGAACCTTGGCCGGTTCACGATGTACCGGCTGGTGCTGCTGGTGCTTGCCGTGCTGGCCGCCTACAGCCTCCTCCTCGACGCGCTGGGCTGGCTGACGTTCGGCATCCCGAACATGCTCGCCCACCTGGCCCTCTGCCTGGGGCTGACGTACGCTTCCAACCGCGCTTTGGCAGCACTGTTCCGGGTTCAGCCGCACACGGAATCCTCGCTGATTACCGGCCTCCTGCTCTACTTCCTGTTCTGGCCCACCGGGCTCGGCCCCGCGTTGGGGCCGATGGACCTGGCCGGGGTGGCCCTGGCCTGCGTCCTGGCGTCGGCCTCCAAGTACGCCCTTGCCTGGCGTGGCCGCCATGTGTTCAACCCCGCGGCCGCCGGCGCGTTCATCGCCGGGCTCACCGGGCTGAACATTGCCACCTGGTGGGCCGGCACGCCGGCCATGCTGTGGCTCCTGGTCCCGGGCGTCCTGCTGGTGCTCTACCGGACCAGGAAAATACTCATGGCCGTGGTGTTCATACTGGTGGCCACCGCCGTCGTGGCAGTGGTCCAGGTGCCTTCCGGCATGGACCTCGGAAGTGCCGTGTGGCAAACCCTGGCGCAGGGACCCGTGCTGTTTCTTGCCGGGTTCATGCTCACCGAGCCGCTCACCCTGCCGCCCCGGCGCTGGCAGCAGCTGGCGATGGCCGCCGTCGTCGGTGTCCTTCTGGCCACGCCCTACAACTTCGGCGTTGTGGCGAACTCACCCGAACTGGCGCTGCTGGCCGGCAACCTGCTGGCGTTCCTGGCAGGCCAGCGTGGAAGCGTCCGGCTGCTGTTCAGCCACTCCCGCGCGCTGACGCCGACGACGACGGAGTTCGTCTTCCGCCCCCGGCGCCCGCTCCGCCATGCACCCGGCCAATACCTCGAACTGGATCTTCCGCACACCAAGCCGGACGGACGCGGCAGGCGCCGCGTCTTCAGCCTGACCAGCCCGCCCGACGCGAAGCATGTGACGATCGGCGTCGGCACCGCACACCCCGTCTCTGCCGCCAAACGCAAGCTGCTGTCCCTTCAGCCCGGCGAGCAGCTCACGGCCACCAGTGTCGCCGGTGACTTCGTCCTGCCGAAGGGCCAGGATCCCGTGCTGCTCATTGCCGCGGGCATCGGCATCACGCCGTTCCTGGCGCACCTGTCCGGCGGAGTGGCCAGCGAGCGCGACACCGTGCTTCTCTACCTTGCCCGGAACGCAGCGGAACTTGCCTACGCCGCGGAACTGGAGAATTCCGGCGCCCGTGTCGTTGCCCGGCTCGCCGACGGATCGGCGCCGCCGGACTTCATCGAGGACGCCGGGACGCTACTCCCCCAAGGGGCACGGCTGGACGGCCACGCGCTGAAACGGCTGGTGCCGGACATCGGCGAGCGTAGGGTGTTCGTCTCGGGTTCACCGGCCAGTGTGGGCTCGCTGCGGCGCGCGGCGCGGCGTGCCGGCGCGCGCCGTATCCACGTGGATTCCTTCGCGGGATACTAGATGGGAGAGCCCGTTTTCCTTTCCGGCCCACCTACCTGCTAAGCTCTAGGACGTCCGGCCGGGAACGGCAGGATCCCTGGATGCCCTCGTAGCTCAGGGGATAGAGCGTCTGCCTCCGGAGCAGAAGGCCGTAGGTTCGAATCCTATCGAGGGCACAGAAGAAACCCCCGCCGCTTACTGAAAGCGGCGGGGGTTTCCTGCATTCCCAGTGCGACTTCCCAGTGCGCCTGACGAAGAATGTCAGAGGCCGTTCGTAGTGTGGGCTGCATGGTCTGTTCAATCGTTCCGCCGTACATCCTCCGCCGCCTGGCCGCCCAGGGTTCCCCCCGGTTCTCGGCCGTCGCCCGCGCCGCCAGGGAGGCCCTGCTTCACGTCGGCGCCCTTCACGCGGCCCGCACATCTGCGCCGTCGGCTCCTGCCGGCATCCGGCAGCTGGAGCCCGCCCCGGTCAACAGGTCCGTCTTTGACGCGAAGTCCGGCGAGTCGCTGCCCGGCCAGGTTGTCCGGAAGGAGGGTGACGCGGCCACCGGCGATCCCGCAGTCGATGAGGCCTATGACGGCCTCGGCCACACGCACAGCCTGTACGCCGACGCCTTCGGGCGCAATTCGATCGACGGCCAGGGAATGCCGCTGAAGGCCACCGTCCACTTCGGCCGGATGTACGACAATGCGTTCTGGGACGGCCAGCAGATGGTGTTTGGCGACGGCGACGGCGAGGTCTTCGAGCGGTTCACCCGCTCGCTCAGCGTGATCGGCCACGAACTCGCCCACGGCGTGACGCAGTTTTCAGCCGGACTTGCCTACCGCAACCAGGCCGGGGCCATCAACGAGTCCGTCTCCGACGTCTTCGGCGCCCTCGTGGAGCAGTACTTCCGGAAGCAGGCCACCGCCGAAGCCTCCTGGCTGATCGGCGAGGGCCTGTTCACGCCGCAGGTCCAAGGGTCCGCGCTGCGCTCCATGAAGGCACCGGGGACGGCGTACGACGACGACGTCCTGGGCAAGGACCCGCAGCCGGACTCCATGGACTCCTACGTCCGCACACGGGCCGACAACGGCGGGGTGCACATCAACTCCGGCATTCCGAACCGGGCGTTCTGCCTCGTCGCCCTGGCCCTGGGCGGGAATGCCTGGGACGCGCCGGGGCAGATCTGGTACGAGACCCTGACCGGCGGCTCGCTCAGCCCCACCACCACCTTCACAGCCTTCGCCAAAGCCACCGCGGCCACGGCGAAGGAACTCTTTGGCGAGGAGTCCGCAGAGCATGACGCCGTGCGCGGGGCGTGGGAGACTGTGAAGGTAAAGCTCTAACCGACGCCGGGACTGTGGCCTTCCGCTTCCCGGCAGCCGCGGAAACCCGGGAACCTCGCCATGAAAATCACAGTCGAGCGCAGCGGCGGGATAGCCGCAGTCACCCGCGTCTGGACGGTGCTGGCCGTCACGCCAAGCGACAAAAACCGCTGGCAGCCCCTCGTCGAGGCCTGCCCGTGGGACGCCGTCGACGACCCCCGGCAGGCGGCGGACGGCCAGCCGGACCGCTTCATGTACTCCATCCGCGCAGGCCAGCGCCGCGCCACGCTGCCGGAGACGGCGGTCACCGGTCCGTGGCGCGTTCTTGTGGAGTCGACCCGGGCAGCCGCTGAAGAATCCCGGCCGTCCTAGCCGGAGCAGACCCTAGCTCGCCGGCGCCATCTGGCCGCGGAAGGCCCGGCGGTAGGACTGCGGACTCGTGTCCAGCACCTTGGCGAAATGGTGCCGAAGCAGCACCGGGTGTCCGAACCCTGACTGCCGGGCAATCTCGTCGATGTTCAGCTCCGTGGATTCCAAAAGCTCCTGGGCGCGCAGGACGCGCTGGGAATTGAGCCACGCGGCCGGGGTGGCGCCCGTTTCGGCGCGGAACCGGCGCGCGAAGGTGCGCGGCGACATGTGCACTCGGGCGGCCAGCTCCTGGACCGGATGCTCCTCGTCCAGGTTCTCCACCATCCACCGGAGGAGTTCCTCCATGGGCTGGGAGCCGCACTCGGGCATGGGCCGGTCGATGAACTGGGCCTGGCCGCCGTCGCGATGGGGCGGGACCACCATGTCCCTGGCGATGGCGGCCGCGACGGCTGCCCCGAATTCGAGCCTCACCAGATGGAGGCAGGCGTCGATGCCCGCGGCCGTGCCGGCGCTGGAGATGATGCGGCCGTCCTGGACATAGAGGACGTTCTCGTCAACCAGGACCTTGGGGTACTGGGCCGCGAGTTCCTCGGAGTAATGCCAGTGCGTGGTGCACCGGCGCCCGTCCAGGAGCCCGGCCCGCGCCAGCGCAAAGGCCCCGGAGCAGATGGACATCACCCAGGCGCCGCGGCTGTGCGCCGCCCGGAGCGCTTCAAGGACGGATTCCGGAACATCTTCATCCCGCCCATACGGCGCCATGATCACCAGGTCCGCATCGGCCGCGGCTTCAAGGCCGAGGCCCACATTCATTGTCAGGCCGGACTTCAGCGGAACTTCGCCGGGCGCCGGAGTGCACACGCGGAAGTCGAACTGCGGCACGCCTGTTCCCCGGTCCGAACGGTCGATGCCAAACACCTCAAAAGCGGTGCCGAACTCAAAGATCGAGAAGTTGGGAACCACGATGACTGCCACTGATTTGAGCATGAATCCAGTATGGCAGAAATTTGTACTTTTTAGGCATTTCTGCCACTTTTTTCTGCGGTCCAGCGGGAGAACCATGGAGACATGGAAATCTTCGGAATCGCCCTCCTTGTCCTGGTCCTCGTTGCAGCCGCCGCCACGGTCGGCGCCATCCTTCGGGATGGCCGCGGCCACACGCCTCCCGAGCACTCGGTCCGGGACTGGTCCGCGCTGGACCTCCCCAGCAGCAACTACACGATGCGTATCTTCTAGCGGCACCTGGCCGCGGGCTCGAACGTCAACCGTCCACCTCAACCAAGAAACCCAAACCAAGGACCCGGCGCACGCCGGGTCCTTTTACGCGGCAGTAGACTTGGGGGAGCCATGACTTTTCATATCTCATACCCCGCCGAGCTGCCGGTTTCCGAGCGCCGCGAGGACCTGATGGCCGCAATCGCCGCCAACCAGGTGACGATCATCGCCGGTGAGACCGGCTCCGGAAAGACCACCCAGATTCCCAAGATGTGCCTGGAGCTGGGCCTGGGCGAGAACGGCCTGATCGGCCACACCCAGCCGCGCCGGCTCGCAGCCCGCACGGTGGCCGAACGCATAGCCTCCGAACTCGGCGTCGACATCGGCCAGGAGGTGGGCTTTCAGGTCCGGTTCACCGGCGAGGTGAGCAAGTCCACCAAGGTCAAGCTGATGACCGACGGCATCCTGCTGGCCGAAATCCAGCGCGACAAACTGCTCCGCAAATACAACGCGATCATCATCGATGAAGCCCACGAACGCAGCCTGAACATTGACTTCATCCTCGGCTACCTCAAGCGGATCCTGCCGCAGCGGCCGGATCTGAAGGTGATCATCACCTCCGCTACCATCGATCCCGAGCGCTTTGCGAGGCACTTCGGCTCGGACGAGGACCCGTCGCCCATCGTTGAAGTGTCCGGGCGCACCTTCCCGGTGGAGATCCGCTACCGCCCGCTGTCCCAGCCCGCCGGCGGCCCGTCCGGCGATGACGAGGACAACTCCTCCGATGATGAACTCGAGGAAGACCGCGATCCCCTGGACGCGGTGTGCGACGCCGTCGACGAGCTTGCCCTCGAAGCTCCCGGCGACATCCTCATCTTCTTCTCCGGCGAGCGCGAGATCCGGGACGCCGCGGATGCCCTGCAGTCCAGGATCCAGTCCAACCGGCGGCTGGCCGGCACCGAGGTCCTCCCCCTGTTCGCCCGGCTGAGCCTGCAGGAGCAGCACCGCGTGTTCAACCCGGGCGGCAAGCGGAGAATCGTGCTCGCCACCAACGTGGCCGAGACCTCCCTGACCGTGCCGGGCATCAAGTACGTCATCGACACCGGCACCGCCCGCATCTCGCGCTATTCACACCGCACCAAAGTGCAGCGGCTGCCCATCGAGCGGGTGTCCCAGGCCTCTGCCAACCAGCGTTCCGGTCGCTGCGGCCGCGTCTCGGACGGCATCGCCATCCGGCTGTACTCCGAGGAGGACTTCGAGTCCCGGCCGCTCTACACGGATCCGGAAATCCTGCGCACCAACCTGGCGGCTGTCATCCTGCAGATGACAGCCATGGGAGTGGCCCGCGGACCCAAGGACATCGAAAACTTCCCGTTCGTGGAACCGCCGGACTCGCGGGCCATTAACGACGGCGTGACCCTCCTCCGCGAGCTCGGTGCCCTAAGTTCACCGCAGGCAGCAACTGGCGCGCCGCAGGCAGCTGCCGGCCGCAACGGCGGCAGTGGGCTGACCGCCGTCGGACAGAAGCTTGCCCAGCTGCCGGTGGACCCGCGGCTCGGCCGCATGATTGTGGAAGCAGGAAAGCGCGGCTGCGTCCGCGAAGTCATGATCCTGGCGGCGGCCCTGACCATCCAGGACCCCCGCGAACGCCCCACGGACAAACAGCAGCTCGCAGCAGAGAAACACGCCCGTTTCCGGGACGAGAACTCCGACTTCACCGGCTACCTGAACCTCTGGAACTACATCCACGAGAAGCAGCAGGAGCTGTCCTCCACGCAGTTCCGCCGCCTGTGCCGCAACGAATTCATCAACTACCTGCGCGTCCGCGAATGGCAGGACCTGTTCACGCAGCTCCGGCAGCTGGCCCGGCCCCTGGGCATCAGCCTGGACAACAAGCGCGAGGCGGACCCCGTGGGCAACCACGAGGGCATCCACATCAGCCTGCTCTCCGGGCTGCTGAGCCACGTCGGCATCCTCGATGAGCGCAAGCGGGAATACGCCGGCGCCCGTGGCAGCCGGTTCGCCATCTTCCCGGGCTCGGCACTCTTCAAGAAGTCGCCCACGTTTGTCATGGCCGCCGAGCTCGTCGAAACCAGCCGGCTGTGGGCACGCGTCGCGTCCAAGTTCGAGCCCGCATGGGCCGAGCAGGTCGCTCCGCACCTTATCAAGCGCAGCTACAGCGAACCCCACTGGTCCACCAAGATGGGCGCCGTGATGGCCTACGAGAAGGTCACCCTCTACGGCGTACCCATCATCGCCCAGCGCCGGATCAATTTCGGCAAGGTGGACCCTGTCCTAGCCCGCGAGCTGTTCATCAGGCATGCACTGGTGCAGGGCGAATGGAAGACTCACCACAAGTTCTTCCACCGCAACCGGGCACTGCTGCAGGAAGTGGAGGAGCTCGAGGCCCGGATGCGCCGCCGGGACCTGCTGGTGGACGACGAGACGCTCTTCGAGTTCTACGACGCGCGGGTGGGCAAGGACGTCGTCTCGGAACGGCACTTCGACAAATGGTGGAAGGAGGCCCGGCAACAGGATCCCGCACTCCTGGACTTCGATGAGGCCCTGCTGCTCAGCGAAGACGCCGACGACCTCGACGAGGCCGCCTACCCGAAGACGTGGCTGCACAAGGGCTTCGAACTGCCCCTGAGCTATGAATTCCATCCCGTCGCGCCCGGCTCGACGCCCAACCCGTCCGACGGCGTTACGGCTGAAGTCCCGGTCCTCTTCCTGAACCAGCTCGACGACGCACCCTTCCGCTGGCTGATCCCCGGCCAACGGGTGGAGCTCATCACCGCGCTGATCAAGTCCCTGCCGAAGCAGGTCCGCAAGAGCTTCGTTCCGGCCCCCGACGTGGCACGGCAGGCAGTGGCGGCCCTGGAAGCTGATTTCGACCCCGCCGAGGACGAGCTGGAACCATCACTCGAGCTTGTCCTCCGCCGCCTGAAGGGCCAGATCGTTCCGCCCGGGTCCTGGAACTGGGACGCGGTGCCGCCGCACCTGCGGGTGAGCTTCAAGGTGGTGGACAGCCGGGGCAAAGTCCTGGACGAGGGCAAGGACCTCGAAGCCCTGCAGGAGCGGCTGGCGCCGGCCACCCGCCGGGCCATCGCGGAATCCCTGGGCGCCACCCCCGCCACCGCCGGCCCGCGCTCCCCCAACTCAGGGACAACGAAGAAGTCCCAGCAGCAGGCATCTGCGCCGAAGGACAGCCTGCCGGAATCCCGTCCGCAGGCGCACGCCGGGTTCAAGGAACAGTCGGGCCTGACCCAGTGGCAGTTCGGCTCCCTTCAGCGGGAAGTCAGTGTTACCGTCAAGGGCCATACCGTCACGGGTTTTCCCGCGCTCGTGGACGAAGGGAAGTCCGTGGGCCTGCGCGTCTTCCAGACGGCGTCGGAGCAGCTCGAGGCCATGCGGGGCGGCGTCATCCGGCTCCTCGCGCTGCGCGTGCCGGCGCCGGACCGCTACGTCCTGGAACACCTGAACAACACGGAGAAGCTGACGTTCAGCCAGAATCCGCACGGGTCCGTCTCGGCCCTGATCGCCGACTGCGTCCTGGCGGCGGTGGACAAGCTCACGCCTGCAGAGCTCCCGTGGGACCAGGCGGCGTTCGACGCCCTGTACGAGCATGTCCGCGCGGAGCTGATCGACACCGTATTCAGCGTCACGGCCGTCGTGGAGCGCATCCTCGCCAGCACGCGCAGGATCGAAAAACAGCTCAAGGGCACCACCAGCCTGGCGCTCATCAGCGCGCTCAATGATGTCCGCAGCCAGCTGGAGCAGCTGGCGTTCCCCGGCTTTGTGGCCAAGACCGGCTATGCGCAACTGAGCCAGCTGCCGCGCTACCTCTCCGCCATCGAGAAGCGGCTGGAGAAGCTGCCGGGCAACGTACAGCGCGACGCGCTGCACATGTCGGCGGTCCAGCAGTTGGAGGACGATTACGACGACGCCGCGTCGGCGCTGCTGCCCGGCCGTCGGGCAGGCGCTGAGCTGACTCAGGTGCGGTGGATGATCGAGGAACTAAGGGTGAGCCTGTTCGCCGTCGAGCTCGGCACGGCCTATTCCGTGTCCGAGAAGCGGATCCGGACGGCGCTGAACAAGGTACTGGCGGCGTAAGCCGTTATTAGCACAAGACGACGGCCACCTCCTACCGGAAGTGGCCGTCGTCGTATGCCCCGTCGAGGGCAACTGATTATGGGTCAGCGGGTGCCCGCACCCACGGATTCGGCCTGCGCGGGTTCCGCCCGCCCGACCGAGAGCGGCATGGTTGTGGTGTCGATGCGGTCGTTGGTGTCCTGGTCGCGGACCAGTTCCTCTGCTTCCGCGCGGCTGGCGACGACGGGTACGGAGCCAAGGAGTGGGCGGGCGGCCGTTTCGCGCATCTTCACCATCGCCAGGAGTGCCACGGCAGAGAAGAACATCACGTAGAACGCCGGTGCGTAGGAGTTGCCGCTGACCTCAACGAGGATCTGGCTGACCAACGGTGTGGTGCCGCCGAACAGCGAAATGGCCACGTTGTGGGTCAGGCCGACTCCGCCGTAGCGGGACGCCGTGGGGAACAGCTCGGACATCGCGGCGCCGGTCAGGGACAGGAAGAAGGCGCTGGGGAGTGAGACCATGAACAGCGCCAGGTACAGCGACCACACCTGGCCGACGTGCATCAGGGCAAAGGCCGGCAGGAGCAGGACGAGGTTGCCGACGGTGGCGATGGCGTAAATGGGGCGGCGCCCGATCCGGTCAGACCAGCGTGCCACCACGGGCACGATCAGTGCTTGGATGAGCAGGATCACGACTGTCGCTACTGCTGTGTACACAGTGGCCATGCCCACCTGCATTTCCAAGTACGTGGGCATGTAGCTCGTGACCATGTAGGAGGAGGTCCCGTCCGCGGCGATCAGGGCAATGCCCACCAGGATCTGCGGCCAATACAGCCGGACGATGTTCGCCAGGTTCTGCCGGACGAAGATCGGGTTGGTGTGCTCCGTCGCCGTTTCCTGTGCCACCTCGAAGCTGGGCGATTCGGGAATGCGTTTGCGCAGCGAGATGGCCACCAGGCCCAGCGGCAGGGCAAGCAGGAACGGAATCCGCCAGCCGCCGTCGCGCATTGCAGTCTCGCCCCACGCGGAAGTGGTGACCATGGTGGTCACCGCCACCACGGCGGCGCCGGCGGCGAAGCCCAGCTGCGCGCCGGTGTTCAGCAGCGCGGTCCAGAAGCCACGGCGGCTGTCCGGGGAGAATTCGGCGACGTAGGTCGCGGCGCCAGAGTACTCGCCGCCGGTGGAGAATCCCTGCACCATCTTCAGCAGGTACATCGGAACCAGGACCCACAAGCCCACCTGGCCTGCAGTCGGCAGCAGACCAATGATGGTGGTGGCTGACGCCATGATGGCCATGGTGAAGAAGAGGACCCTGCGGCGGCCGATCCTGTCGCCGAGCGGGCCCAGTATCATGCCGCCGAGCGGGCGCACGATGAACGAGACCGCGAAACCCAGCAGTGTCACCAACAGGCCCATCCGCTGGTCCATGCCCTCTGTAAAAACGCTGGTCATGGTGATCGCCAGGTACCCATAGATCCCGATGTCGTACCACTCGATGAAGTTGCCGACTCCCGCGCCGATCTGGGCCTTGCGAAGCTCGCGCTTGTCGACGACGATGCAGTCGTCCGTCCGCAGCCGGCGCGTGGTTGTATTCATCGCCGGAGGTTGTTTTCTGGACTGATGGAACATCCTTGTCCTTCTTTTCCTAGAAACGAGAAGCGCAGTTCGTGGCCGCAGGGGACGTGGGTGTTTGCGCTGCCTCGTTGGGATCGTTGGTTCGAACGGAACTGAAGCTCTCCGGCCAGGTCACCGCCCGGATGTCCGGCATCAAACGCCCGGCCCCGCTCGTTCATATGATGAACGTCGCGTTCACAAGTATGGCATGCGACACAGGTGTGTCAAACAGCACAGCGCGATGTGGGCGATCACTAAGGCGTTCAAACCTACGGCGTCGGGCGGATCGTGCGGCTGAAAACGCGTACGACGGCGGCGCTGCCGCGGCTTGCACTTTCTGCTCTGCCGTTACCACTTTCTGCTCTGCCGTACCCGGGCTTCCAAGGCTAGGAACGCCGGGATCTGCTGCCTGGTTTTTGTTCTCGGATGGATCCAAAAAAGTTTCTGGATCCGTCTCCATCTGGGGTCGGAACGGCCCTTTAATGTCAGTGGCCCTTGGCAGACTGTGTTCATGGAGGTCATCGGGGATTCAGCACTGGCAGGAGCGGCGCCGCACAGCGCCGCCCTGCATGCTGCCGCGCTTCCCGAGGCCCTTGTTCCGGACACAGTTTTCCCCAGTGACACGATTCCCGCCGGGTGGTTCACGGGCGAGACTTTTCCGCTCGATGAATTCACGGACGAGGAGTTCGTGTATGACGATGACCTCGACGCCGCCTATCCGGACCCTCTCCCGCAGGATCCGTTCCCCGAGGCCCGGTTTTACGATGACCGGTTTTACGATGTCGTTTTCACCGACGCCCCCGAATTCACGGACACCTCCGGCACCGGCGGCAGTCCCTCCGGCGCTGATACACGTCCTACAACTCGGGTGAGTCTCGACGACCGGATCGGGGAGGTAAAGACTCTTTTGCGGGCCGATCTCACCGCTGACGGTCCCGGGCTGATCGACCAGATCCGGGCGGGCGAGAACATCAAAGCCATGATCGCCGGGCAACAGGCCAGGCTAGCCGTCGCGCTCGAGGCGAGACAGCGGCAGGAACAAGCCGAACTCGAAGCCGGGACCAGCCCAGGGCAGGCCCACCGCAGCACCCTGGCGGCCGAGGACCTCGGCAGGAAACGCCCCAAAGAACACACGACCGGCGTGGCCGAACAGATCGCCCTGGCCCGGGGCGAGTCCCCGCACCGCGGCGGCCGGCTGCTCGGCATGGCCAAGGCCCTGGTCACCGAGATGCCGCACGCCCTCGGTGCACTGGATACCGGCGGGCTGAATGAAGAAAAGGCCATGTATGTCGTGAAGGAAACGGCCTGCCTGACCGTCGAAGACCGGGCCGCGGTCGATGAGGAACTCGCCGCCGACACCGGGACCTTCGACGGGGTCGGGACCCGCGGCGTCATCGCCGCCGTCAAAGCCGCCGCCACCCGACGGGATCCGCGCTCGGTCACCCAACGCGCCAGCCACGCCGCCTCCGAGAGGTCCGTCAGCCTGCGCCCGGCCCCCGACTGCATGACCTACCTGACAGCCCTGCTGCCCGCCCACCAAGGCGTCGCCGTCTACACGGCCCTGACCCGGCAGGCCGACGCCCTCCGCACCGCCGGGGACCCGCGGTCCCGGAACCAGGCCATGGCCGACACCCTCGTCGAAAGGACCACCGGCACCCCCGGCGGCATCACCGGCATCGAGGTCAACCTCGTCATGACCGACCGCACCCTCCTCCAAGGCGACAGCGAACCAGCAAGACTCACCGGCTACGGCATCGTCCCCGCCGCATGGGCACGGAACCTCCTCAACCCCGAACAGGCACAGGAAACCGCGCACCAGGAAGCCGCCGCAAAAGACGCGGTCAAGGACCTGAAAATCTGGCTCCGGCGGCTCTACACCGCCCCGGACACCGGCGACCTCGTCGCCATGGAATCGAAACGCAGGCTCTTCCCGCCACCGCTGCGCCGCTTCATCCAAATCCGCGACGACACCTGCCGCACACCCTACTGCGACGCACCCATCCGCCACCACGACCACATCATCCCCTGGCACAACAACGGCCCAACATCCCTCGCCAACGGAGCCGGACTCTGCGAAGCCTGCAACCACACCAAAGAACTCCCCGGCTGGAAAACACAACCCAAACCAGGACCAAGACACACCATCGAAATCACCACCCCCACCGGCCACACCTACCGCTCAACCGCACCACCGCTACCGGGAAGTGGATCGCGCTGGCCGGACCAGGGCGAAGATGGATTGTCAGAAACCGAGCAGCCCGGCCCGGGTCCTTAACAGGACAGCCTGGGCAGGACTTAAGCCTCGGGTACGAACTCCCCGTAGCCGGCGTCGCGCAGGCCTGCGCGCAGCTTCTCGGCGTTGGCGTCCAGCCTGGCCGGATCCGGGTTGTGCTCGGCGGTGGCAAAGTTGAATTCAGCCATGCTGTTGGACGGCCACACGTGCACGTGCATGTGGTTGATCTCGTAACCGGCCACGATGAGTCCTGCCCGGGCTGCCCCGAATGTGTCCACCTGCACCGCGCCGATGCGCCGGGCCACTTCCATGACCCTTGCCAAAGTCTCGGGTGCAGCGTCCGTCCAGCGGTCCACTTCCTCGGTCGGGACCACCAGCGTGTGCCCGTCTGCAAGCGGCCCCATCGTCAGGAACGCCGAGACGTCCGGTTCGCGCCAGACAAACCGGCCAGGGATCTCCCCGTTGAGAATCTTGGTAAACAGCGTGCTCATGCGTCAGCCCTTTCCGACGGTTCCTGCAGAGTGGATGTATCCAGGACAAAACGGTACTTCACATCGCCTGCGACCATCCGGTCATAGGCGTCGTTAAGCTGCGCGGCACCAACCACTTCAATGTCCGAGACAACTCCGTGTTCGGCGCAGAAGTCGAGCATCTCCTGGGTTTCGGCGATGCCCCCGATCAGTGAACCGGAATAGGAAATACGCCTTCTGATCAGTGCCCCGGGGCTGACGGGCGGCATGGCTTCGGAGGGCAGCCCCAGCTGGAACAGGGCGCCGTCCCGGCGGAGGGTTCGGAAAAGCGGGTTGAGGTCGTGCGGGGCGGCGACGGTATCGATAATGACGTCGATGCTCCGGTTTTCAGCGGCCATCGCCTCCTCGTCGCGGGACAGCACTACAGCGTCTGCGCCCAGTTCCAGCGCCGCGGACACCTTGGATTCGGACGTCGTAAAGACCTTAACTTCGGCTCCCATCGCTTTGGCCAGTTTGACGGCCATGTGGCCCAGACCGCCAAGGCCGACGACGCCCACCACGTGGCCCTCCCGGACACCGAAGTGGCGCAGCGGTGAGAACGTGGTGACGCCCGCACAGAGCAGCGGGGCAGCCGCCGCCGGGTCCAGGCTTTCGGGCACGCGCAGGACATAGCGCCGGTCCACCACCACAGAGGAGGCGTAACCGCCCTGCGTTACTGCGTCCCCGTTCCTGGCATCCTTGGCACCGTACGTCCCGGTCAGGCCGCGTTCACAGTACTGTTCCAGCCCTTCGAGGCAGCTCTCGCATTCGCGACAGGAGTCCACCATGCAGCCCACCCCCACGCGGTCTCCCGGCTGAAAATCCAACACACCGGAACCGACGCGGCTGACCCTTCCCACGATCTCGTGACCCGGTACGAGCGGGTAGTTCTGCGAGCCCCACTCCCCCCGGGTGGCGTGAACGTCGGAGTGGCAGAGCCCGCAGAATTCGATCGCGATTTCGACGTCGTCGGCTTTGGGCGCCCGCCGGGCAACGGTCAGCTCAACCAGGCCGCTCGTGGCGGACGTTGCGCCGCGGGCGGCGGCAAGGCGTCCCGCGAGGGGTCCGACGGCGGTCTCCTCCAGCGGAATTCGCAGATTCAGGGGCGGGGGCACAGGACGTCCAGGAGTCATATGGCGACGCTACCGCGGCTCCCCGAGGAGTTCCAATCGCCAGGTTTCGACGCGCTCAACCACCGGGCGAGGCAGTCACTCTCCCGGATCGGCACCCGTGGTCACCGGGCGGGCGGCATCATTGGACCATTCGGAGAAGGAGCCGGGGAACAGCGCGGCGGTAAACCCTGCAATTTCCAGGGCCGCGATCTCGTGGGAGGCTGTCACGCCGCTGCCGCAGTAAACGGCAGTCGGCCTGGTTGCATCGACCCCAAGGCCGGCGAAGCGCTTCCGCAGCTCCTCCGCCGGCAGGAAGCGGCCGTCGTCGTCGAGGTTCGCCGTGGTGGGAGCGCTGATGGCACCGGGAATGTGGCCGGCCCGGGGATCGACCGGCTCCACTTCCCCGCGGTAGCGTTCTCCCGCCCGCGCATCCAGCAGCACGCCCGCGGCGGCCCAGCCGGCGGCCCCGTCGGCGTCGGTCACCGGCATGCCGCCGTCGGCGAACGTCACGTTGCCGGCGTCCGGCTCCACTGACCCGCCCTCCACGGGCAGCCCTGCCGCACGCCAGGCGGCCAGGCCGCCGTCGAGCAGGTAAACGGTGCGGACCCCTGCGTTCCGAAGCATCCACCACACCCGGGCAGCGGAGGTGTTCCCGGCGTCGTCGTAGGCCACCACAACGTCACCATCGCCAACGCCCCAGGACCGGGCCGCTTCCTGGAAACGGGCCCGCGAAGGCAGCGGGTGGCGGCCGCGGCCGGGATCTGCAGGGTCCGCCAGCTCGCTGGGGAGGTCCACGTACACAGCACCCGGGATGTGCTCTTTCAGGTAGTGGCTGCGGCCCTCCGGATCCCCAAGCGCCCAGCGGACATCCAGCACCACGGTGCGCTGGCCGGATGCCAGCCGGGCTTTCAGCCCGGCTACGTCAATGAGGGTGTCCATATGTCTCCTTGGGATCGTCTGAAGAGTGCCTGGGCCGCACGGGCGCAACTGCACCAACTCTAGCCGCGGGTGGCCGCGCCGGTAGGCTGATGCCGTGAGCAGGCGATTCAGTGAACGGGCATGGGCGGATGAGGCAGTCCGCAAGATCAACGCGGAAAACAACCGCTCGGCAGACACCCACCTGTATTCGGTGCCGCTCCCCGAGCACTGGGGCGTCCAGCTGTACCTCAAGGACGAGTCCACGCACCGCTCCGGAAGCCTGAAACACCGGCTGGCCCGCTCCCTGTTCCTTTTCGGGCTGGTTAACGGGTGGATCCGCGAGGGGACCACCATTGTGGAGGCATCAAGCGGCAGCACCGCGGTTTCCGAGGCGTACTTCGCGCAGCTCCTCGGCCTGCCCTTCATCGCCGTGATGACCCGCACCACCAGCCCCGAAAAAATCGCCCTGATCGAACAGTTCGGCGGTGCCTGCCTTTTGGTGGACCATGCGTCAGAGGTGTACGCCGCAGCCGCCGAGGTGGCCGCCACGAGCGGCGGCCACTACATGGACCAGTTCACCTACGCCGAGCGCGCCACGGACTGGCGGGGCAACAACAACATTGCCGAGTCCATTTTTGAGCAGCTGGCGCTCGAGGAGCACCCGGTCCCCCGCTGGATTGTGGTGGGGGCCGGGACGGGCGGGACCAGCGCAACGATCGGCCGCTACCTCCGCTACCACCGCCACGCCACGTCCCTGGCCGTGGTCGATCCGGAAAACTCCGCCTTCTACCCCGGCTGGCAAAGCGGCGCTGCGGACTTCAGCACCGGAATGCCTTCCCGGATCGAGGGGATCGGCCGCCCTCGCATGGAGCCGAGCTTCGTGCCCTCCGTCATCGACCACATGATCCAGGTTCCCGACGCCGCTTCGGTGGCAGCCATGCGGCACCTGCATTCGCTGGCGGGCCTCCACGCCGGGCCGTCCACGGGCACCAACCTCTGGGGAGTCTGGCAGCTCGTGGCGCAGATGTTAGCCGACGGCGAGCGGGGCAGCGTGGTGTCCCTGATGTGCGACGGCGGCGACCGGTACGCAGGCAGCTATTACAGCGCTGAATGGCTGACGGCCCAGGGACTGGATCCGCAGCCGTACGAGGACACGCTGAACGAGTTCTTCGAGACGGGTACCTGGCAGCCTTAAAGTTCGACGGACTCCCTGGCGGACAGGTGGGCGTACTCCGTTCCGTACTTCGCCCCGATCCGCTTGACGTGGCCCTCTATGAGTCCCAGGCCGGTCTCGTTCAGGAGGCCATCGTGGATGGGGAAAGCCCGCTCGGCCCGGACACCAATGACGAAATCCACGACTTCGCTGATCTTGTTCCACGGGGCGTGGACGGGGACCAGGAGCGTGCGCACGCTGATGCCGTCCGGGATGATGAACGAGTCACCCGGGTGGTACACGTTCTCGTCCACGAGGTACCCGACGTTGGCGACCACCGGAATCTGGGGATGGATCAGGGCGTGCTGGCCGCCGAAGCTGCGGACCGCAAACCCGGCCGCGTCAAAGGCCTTTCCCGGCTCCACGGCGTGCACCCGCCCAGCGGCGTCCGGCGCCTCCTTGCGCACATTCTCCGCCACACCTGCCGGCGCAAACAGCTCAAGCCCGCCGTTGTCTTTAAGAGCGGCGGTGACGGCGGGAACGTCGATGTGGTCGGCGTGCTCGTGCGTGATGAGGACAGCGTGTGCGCCTGCCAGCGCCTCGGCGGATTCGGAGAAGGTCCCCGGATCAAGGACCAGCACCTGGCCGTCCTTTTCGAGCCGGACACAGGCGTGCGTGAATTTAGTCAGCTTCATGGAGCCAGCCTAGGGACGGGCCCGATCAGTGTCCACGCGGCTCCGGCTGGTAACGTTAAAGCTTGCTGTTACCCGAAAGAAAAGCGAGTTTATCCAATGCCACAACGCGCCAGCGCTGACGGCAGGCCACAGGCGCCTTCGACGCCGGCCGGCGGGAAAGAGCAGCGCGTCACCAAGCAGCGGATCGCTGTCAGCGCCGCCCTGGATGAGCTCAATGACTTCGTGAGCACCCAGGAGCTCTACCGGATACTGCAGAACAAGGGTGTTTCGGTTTCCCTGGCCACCGCCTACCGGATCCTGCAGTCGCTGGCCGACGAGGAACTCGTGGATGTGCTGCGCAACGGTGACGGCGAGGCGGTCTACCGCCGCTGCGCCGTGACGGTGCACCACCACCACCTGCTGTGCCGCAACTGCGGCAAGGCGGTTGAGGTGGAGGCGCCCGCCGTCGAAACCTGGGCCGCGCGGACCGCCCAGGAGCACGGCTTCACGGAAGTGGCCCACACGGTGGAAATCTACGGCCTTTGCCCCGACTGCTCCGCCCGCAAGGCCGCCGCGCAGTAGTTTCTGGCACGCAGTAGTTTCCGGCACAGCGCAGTAGGCGAGCTTACGCGGTCCGCATGACCCGGCCGTTGAGTCCTCGCTTGGCGCGGACGCTGCCGATGACCCGGCACACCACATAGATCAGGAACGACAGCGTGGTGACGTAGGGGCTGATGGGGATGCGGCCGCCGAGGGCCAGCAGTATTCCCCCCACCGTTGCCGAAACGGCGAACACCACGCTGAGCAGGACCACGAGGCGCGGCGAGGACGTCACCCGCAGGGCCGCAGCCGCCGGAGTGATCAGCAGGGCAAGAACCAGCAGGGCGCCCACGATCTGGATGGACAGCGCCACGCTGATGCCCAGAAGCACCATGAAAACGAGGGCCAGCGACCGGACGGGAACGCCGCGGGCCTCGGCCAGCTCAGGGTCGACGCTGGCGAAGCTCAGCGGGCGCCAGATGATGCACAGCGCCGCCATCACCGCCACTGCAGTCCCTGCCAGGACCTGGAGCTGGACGGTATCCACGGACACAATCTGCCCGGTGAGCAGGCCGAACTTGTTGGCCGCCCTGCCTTCGTAGAGCGACAGGAAAAGAATGCCGAGGCCCAGGCCAAACGGCATGATCACACCGATGATGGAGTTCTTGTCCCGGGCCCGGACACCCATGAGCCCGAGCAGCAGCGCAGCCGCCACCGAACCCACCAGGGATCCGAACACCACGTCGGTTCCAATGAGGAGCGCAAAGGCGGCGCCGGCAAACGAGAGCTCGGAAATTCCGTGGACGGCAAACGCCAGGTCCCGCTTCATGACGAAGGTCCCGATCAGGCCGCCGAGGAGTCCAAGCACCGCGCCAGCCCATAACGAGTTCTGCACCAGCACCAGCAGCTCGCCATAGTTCTCGAAGTTGAACACCGTTTGCAGGAAGGATGCCAGATCCATCAGGAACCCTCCCCCGCAGCGGCGTGCGCGTCGTCATGGTGGTGCGTCGTGGCGTCGGGCAGACCGACGACGACGATCCGGCCGTTGGCATGGATCACTTCCACGTTGCTGTCGTAAAGGTCGGAAAGGACTTCGGTGGTCATAACCTCGTGCGGCGTTCCCACGCTGAACCGGCCGCCGGCCAGGTACAGGATCCGGTCCACATAGTCGATGATCGGATTGATCTCGTGGGTCACGAACACCACGGCACTCTTCCGGTCATGGCACTGTTTGTTGATGAGCGCACTGACGGCCTGCTGGTGGTGCAGGTCCAGCGACAGGAGCGGCTCGTCGCAGAGCAGCACCTTCGGGTCAGTGGCAAGTGCCTGGGCCACGCGGAGGCGCTGCTGCTCGCCGCCGGACAGCTGCCCGACGGGAACTTTGGCGTAGTCGCTGGCACCGACGAGGTCCAGCAGTTCGTCAATTTTGCGGTTTGCCTTGGCGGTACCCAGCCGGATTCCCCAGCGGTGCCCGTCGACGCCGAGGCCCACCAGGTCGCGGGCCCGCATGGGGGTGTCGGGCAGGAAGGGCTTCTGCTGCGGGATGTAGCCGATCATCCGGCTCCCCCGCTCCACGGGGTGCCCGCCGAGGCTCGCGTGGCCGGAGTGCAGCTCCTGCAGCCCCAGCAGGACCTTCAGGAAGCTTGTTTTTCCGCTGCCGTTGGGCCCCAGCACCGCGAAGAACTCCCCCGGATTGATGTCCAGGTTCAGGTCTTCCCAGAGCGCGCGCCGGCCGAACTTCAGCGACGCCTGCTTCAGGCTGATGACTGGGTTCAACGCTGCGCCTTCAGTGCGTTGCTGATGTTTTCCACGTTGTCCGCCATCCACTGCAGGTAGTTCTTGCCGTCAGGAAGAGTCTCAGTGAAGTTCACCACCGGCGTCCCGGCGGCACTGGCCGCATTCTTGACGGCCTGGGTCTGCGGGCCTTGGGTCTGCTCGTTGTAGGCGAGGAAACTGGTCTCCTTGGCGGCGACCGTCGCGGTGGCTGCCTTCAGGACTGCCGGCGGAACGTCGGCGCCTTCCTCGACGGCCGCGGTGTACTCGGCCGGGGTGCGGTTCTGCAGTCCGGCCGCTTCCAGCAGGTAGAGGGGGACCGGTTCGGTCACGGCAACGCCGGCGCCGCCGTGCGAGGTCTTCATTGCGGAAATCTTACTCTCAAGCTTCGCGATACCGGACTTGAACTCAGCGGCGTTGGCGGTGAACTGGGCGGCCGAGGCGGAGTCGAGCGCGCCGAGGCGGGCGGCCACGGCATCGGCGAGGTGCGTCATGGCATCAAGGCTGTACCAGACGTGCTCGTTGAAATCGCCATGGTCGTGGGAGTGCCCGTCCGAAGCATGGGCCGAGGCCGTGCCCGCTGCCTCGGGGGCAAGACCGGAAACCTCCACGGCACTGATGATGTTCTCGTGCGGCACATTGCTGTCGTCCGCCAATGTGTGGATGAAGTCGTCGTAACCGCCGCCGTTTTCCACCACCAGCTTGGCCTTCGACACCGCCAGCCGGTCCTGGGCATTGGCTTCGTAGGAGTGCGGGTCCTGGCTCGGACGGGAGATGATGGCAGAGACGTTGACTTTGTCCCCGCCGACGGCTTCAACGATGTCCCCGTACACGTTGGTGGACGTGACGACGGCGATGCGCCCGTTGCCCCCTGCGCCTGCGGTCCCTGCCGGGGCACCACAGCCGGTGAGAAGCAGACCGAAGCCGGCCACGGCGGCAGTCAGGAAAGTGCGGACGTTGCTGGGCACGGAAAGACCTCGGTTCTGGACGGATTGGGCTGCGGGGAGGAGCAACCTGCAGCCAGTGTATCGCTAAATAGGAATGATTCCTATTTAGGATCCTATTCGCCGTCGGGCGTTCCCAGCCTGCGGATGCCCTTTGCCTGGGTTGCGTCCCTGATCTCGCCCACGAGCTGCTCGATCACATCCTCCAGGAACAGCACGCCTTCGGTCTGCCCGTCCGGGCCGATGACGCGTGCCAGGTGCGAGCCGGACCGCTGCATCACGGACATGGCCTGTTCAATCTCATCGTCCCGCGAGAGATTGGCCAGGGAACGGATGCGGTTTTCCGCGATGGGCTGCCCGTAGCCGGCTTCCGGAATGGCAAGCACGTCCTTGATATGGAGGTAGCCGGCCAGCAGGCCGTCATCGTCCAGCATCGGGAACCGGGAAAAGCCGGTGCGGCTGACGGCCTTCTCAAATTCCAAGGGCGACGTTGAGGACTTCAGCATGACCAGCCGCTCCAGCGGAACCATGACACTTCCCGCCGTATACTCCGAAAATTCGAGGGCGCCGGTGATGAGTCCCGCGTCGTCATCCACCAGGCCATGCCGTGTGGACTCCTGCACGATGGACTGCACCTCTTCCAGCGTGAACGTGGAAGTGACCTCATCCTTGGGCTCAATCCGCATCACCTTCAGGATGTGGTTCGCGGACCAGTTCAGCGCGGCAATGACCGGGTTGACGATCCGTGCCACGAACATCAGCGGCGGAGCCAGGAGGAGTGCTGCCTTGTCCGCAACGGACACCGAAATGTTCTTGGGCACCATCTCCCCGAACGTCACGTGCAGGAACGTCACCAGCATCAGGGCGACAGCGAACGCTGAAACATCGGCAACTTCCGTCGGCACCCCCAGTCCGGCAAGGGGCGCCGCCAGCAGGTGGTGTATCGCCGGCTCCGCCACCAGCAGGATCAGCAGCGAGCACACCGTGATGCCGAGTTGGGCGCACGCCAGCATCAGCGAAACATTCTCCATGGCCCGAAGGGTTGTCTGCGCGCGCACGACGCCTTCGTCCGCGAGGGGCTCAATCTGGCTCCGGCGCGCGGACATGACGGCAAACTCCGCCGCCACGAAGAAGGCGTTGCCCAGGAGCAGCAGCACCAGCCAGAGCAGTCCCGCCCAATCGCTCATGACCGGCCGCCGTTCATTGTCTTGCCATTCCCGGCCTTGCCGTTCCCGGACCTGCCATGGTTGGCCGTCCCGCGCTTCGACGGGCCGTGGCCCCCGGACTGCTGTCCCGGAGCGGAAATGTCTGGCCGGCCAAGGCCGGGTTCGCGGTGGGGCCGGAAGCAGATCCGGTCGATCCGCCTGCCATCCATCCGGGTGACGCTGAGCGTCCCGCCGCCCACCTCCACCGTGTCCCCAACCTCGGGTATCCGTCCAAGCTCGCTCATGACATACCCGCCCACCGTCTCGTAGGCCGCCTCGTCGGGGACGGTGAGGCCGGGGATCTGTTCCGAGAGCTCGTCCGGCCGCATCAGGCCCGGAAAGTACCAGTCACCCGAAGCGCTCTGCAGCAGCCCGGGCCTGACCTTGTCGTGCTCGTCGGCCACTTCGCCCACGATCTCCTCGACCAGGTCCTCCAGCGTGGCGATACCGGCAGTTCCGCCATACTCATCCAGCACCACGGCCAGTTGCAGGTTGCCCTCCCTCAGCTCGGCAAGCAGGGCGTCGAGGTGGATGGTTTCGGGCACCCGGAGGACATCCGTCATGATGGCTCCTGCCTCGAGCTTTCGCCTGCGGTCGGGAGGAACGGCGATGGCTTTCTTGACGTGCACCAGCCCGCGGATGTCGTCCGCTGATTCACCGATGACGGGAAAGCGCGAATATCCGCTGCGGCGGGCCGCGTCGATGATGTCCGAGACCGGCTGGTCGGCGTCGATGGTTTCGACCCGGATGCGCGGGGTCATTACGTCAGCTGCGCTGCGGCCGGAGAAGTTCAGCGTGCGGGCAATGAAGTTCGCCGTCCCGGGATCGAGCGTGCCCATGGCCGCGGACCTGCGCACCAGGGAGGCCAGCTCCGCCGGCGTACGGGCGCCGGAAATCTCTTCCTTGGCCTCCAGCCCGAAGATATTCAGGACCTTGTTCGAGAAACCGTTCAGCACCACGATGGCGGGCTTGAAAATGGCGGTGAAGACCAGCTGGGGCGGCGCCAGGGAGCGGCCGATGCGGAATGCGAGGGCAATGGCCATGTTCTTGGGAACCAGCTCGCCCAGGAGCATTGACAGTCCCGTGGCTATCACCATCGCCACCACCAGGGACACGGAACCGGCCACCGGCTCCGGGATGCCGACGGCGGCTATGGGCACCTCGAGCAGCGCTCCGACGGACGGCTCCATGACATAGCCCGTCAGGAGTGTGGTCATGGTGATGCCCAGCTGGCAGCTGGACAGCTGCGTGGACAGGGATTTCAGGCACTTCAGCAGCGGCACTGCGGCAGCGTCGCCGTCGTCAACGGCACGCTGCACCGTGGGCTGGTCCAGTGCAATAAGGGAAAATTCGACGGCGACGAAGAAGCCGGTTCCCAGGATGAGCAGCAGGCCGGCGGCAACAAGGAGCCACTCCATCATGGGCCCCCGGGCCGGCACCCGGATTTACCGTCCATGGCACCTATATTCACTGTCCATAAGGATTGCAGTCTACAGGAGCAGCGTTCCGCCACAGAGGGCCGAAGCTGCTCATCCGGCCCGTCTGGAAGCAGCGTCGCCGGATGGCAAAAAGGTCACCGTTCCGGGCTCGTTTGGAGGGGCGTTTCGCCATAATCCGGATGGTGCATGATTTGGGTCACGGTTATTGGCAGTTAAGCCGGAACGGTCACTAGACTGGCAAAGGTCTGGGTTCATAGGACACAGAAACTGGTTCGATAGTTGTGCCGTGGCACCTTAGGCGACCAGAGGGAAATCAAACTCATGGAAGAGGCGTATTTCAAGTGCCAGAGCAGCCTAGCCACCGTCTGCCAGAGGAATTTGGTGGGAACGAGTGGCTCGTCGACGAACTGTACGAGCGTTACCAGCAGGACAAGAATACGGTCGATGCCAAGTGGTGGCCCCTGTTCGAATCATTCGACAGCGGCAGCGGTCCATCTTCCAACGGCACGCCGGCCGTGACGGCACCGGCGGCCAATCCGTCTACCCGCGAACTGCCCGTCGTCACTCCCCCGGCGCCCGCGCAGGCACCGGCATCCGCTACCCCCGCGGCACAGGCGCCTGCGGCAACTCCGGCACCGGCGCCGGCAGCAGCCCCCGCCCAGCCCGCACCCGCCAAGAAGGCTCCCGCTACGGTGGCCCGCGACGGCGCGAAGAAGACCGAGGCGGGCACCGGCGCCCAGCCCATCCCGGCCCAGCTGCCCAAGAACGTCAAGGCTCCGACCGCCCCCGAGGAAGACGTCGTTTCCGTCCTCCGCGGACCGGCCAAGGCCATTGCGTCGAACATGGTCACCAGCCTTGAGGTGCCGACGGCCACCAGCGTCCGCGCGGTTCCGGCCAAGCTCCTGATCGACAACCGCGTTGTCATCAACTCCAACCTGGCCCGCGCCCGCGGCGGCAAGGTCTCCTTCACCCACCTCATCGGCTACGCCGTGGTCCGGGCCCTCTCCCAGTTCCCGTCCATGAATGTGTACTACGACGAGATCGACGGCAAGCCCGTAGCGGTCCAGCCGGCGCATGTGAACTTCGGCATCGCCATCGACATGCCCAAGCCCGACGGCACCCGCCTCCTGATGGTTCCCAACATCAAGAAGGCCGAGACCATGAACTTCGCGGAGTTCTGGCACACCTATGAAGACCTGATCAAGCGCGCCCGCAACGGCAAGCTGACGGCAGACGACCACGCCGGCACCACCGTGTCGCTGACCAACCCGGGCGGCATCGGCACCGTACACTCCGTGCCCCGCCTCTCGAAGGGCCAGGCCGCCATCATCGGCGTCGGCGCCCTCGATTACCCGGCCGAGTGGCAGGGCGCGAGCGAGAAGATCATCGCCCAGAACGCCATCAGCAAGATCCTCACCCTGACCTCCACCTACGACCACCGCGTCATCCAGGGTGCAGGCAGCGGCGAATTCCTCAAGCTCGTCCACTCACTGCTCCTCGGCGCGCAGAACTTCTACGACGAGATCTTCGAAGCCCTCCGCATTCCTTACGAGCCCGTCCGCTGGAGCCCCGACCTGCAGGTCGACCCCGCCGACGAGATCAACAAGGTTGCCCGGATCCAGCAGCTGATCCACTCCTACCGCGTCCGCGGCCACCTCATGGCGGACACCGATCCGCTTGAGTACGTCCAGCGCAAGCACCCGGACCTCGACGTCCTGACCTACGGCCTGACCCTGTGGGACCTGGACCGCGAGTGGCCCACGGGCGGCTTCGGCGGCAAGCCGATGCTCAAGTTCCGCGACATCCTGGGCGTGCTCCGTGACGCCTACTGCCGCACCACCGGCATCGAGTACATGCACATTCAGGATCCGGCCGAGCGCAAGTGGTTCCAGGACCAGCTGGAGCACCCGTACTCCAAGCCCAGCCGCGACGAGCAGCTGCGCATCGTCTCCAAGCTGAACGCCGCAGAGGCCTTCGAGACCTTCCTGCAGACCAAGTTCGTGGGCCAGAAGCGGTTCTCGCTTGAGGGCGGCGAATCGCTGATTCCGCTGCTGGATGCGATCATCTCCGACGCTGCCGACGACGCACTGGACGAGGTTGCGATCGGCATGGCCCACCGCGGCCGCCTGAACGTGCTGACCAACATCGCCGGCAAGACCTACGCCCAGGTGTTCCGCGAATTCGAAGGGACCCAGGACCCGCGCTCCGTGCAGGGCTCCGGCGACGTCAAGTACCACCTCGGCACCGAGGGCACGTTCACGTCGGACAACGGCAAGGAGACCAAGGTCTACCTCGCCGCCAACCCGTCCCACCTCGAGGCCGTTGACTCGGTCCTGGAGGGCATCGTCCGCGCCAAGCAGGACCGCCTGGACCAGGGCCAGTCGTTCCCCGTGCTGCCCATCATGGTCCACGGTGACGCTGCCTTCGCCGGCCAGGGTGTTGTGGCGGAAACGCTCAACCTGTCCCAGCTGCGCGGCTACCGCACCGGCGGAACCATCCACATCGTGGTCAACAACCAGGTCGGCTTCACCACTGCGCCTTCGTCCTCGCGTTCGTCCACGTACTCCACGGACGTCGCCAAGATGATCCAGGCTCCGGTGTTCCATGTGAACGGCGACGACCCCGAGGCAGTTGTCCGCATCGGCCAGCTCGCCTACGAGTTCCGCCAGCGGTTCCACAAGGACGTTGTCATCGACATGGTCTGCTACCGCCGCCGTGGCCACAACGAGGGCGACGACCCCTCGATGACGCAGCCGCTGATGTACAACCTCATCGAGGCCAAGCGCTCCGTCCGCAAGCTCTACACCGAGTCCCTGATCGGCCGCGGTGACATCACCGAGGAAGAAGCCGAGCAGCTGCTCCGCGACTACCAGGAGCGCCTCGAGCGCGTCTTCGCCGAGACGCACGCGGCCCAGACCTCGCCCATTCCGATCATCACTGCCGACTCGGCAGCGGTATCGGACATCGAGCGTCCCCAGGCCCAGCAGTCGGACATCGGAACGAACGCCCCGGCGTCGACGGCCATCTCGGCCGACACCCTGGCCCGCATCGGCAAGGCGCACGTGGAGATCCCCGAGGGCTTCACCGTCCACGCCAAGCTCAAGCAGCTGCTGGAGAAGCGTGAACAGATGTCCCGTGAAGGCGGCATTGACTGGGGCTTCGGCGAAATCGCGGCCTTCGGTTCGCTGATCATGGAAGGCGTCCCGGTCCGCCTCGCCGGCCAGGACTCCCGGCGCGGCACGTTCGTGCAGCGCCACGCCGTGTTCCACGACCGCGCCAACGGCAACGAGTGGCTGCCGCTGGGCAACCTGTCGGACAACCAGGCCAAGCTCTGGATCTACGACTCCCTGCTGTCCGAGTACGCGGCCATGGGCTTCGAATACGGCTACTCCGTGGAGCGGCCCGACGCCCTGGTCCTGTGGGAGGCGCAGTTCGGTGACTTCGTCAACGGCGCGCAGACCATCATCGATGAGTTCATCTCGTCCGCCGAGCAGAAGTGGGGCCAGCGCTCGTCGCTCGTGCTGATGCTTCCGCACGGCTACGAAGGACAGGGCCCGGACCACTCCTCGGCCCGGATCGAACGCTTCCTGCAGCTGTGTGCCGAGGAAAACATCATCGTCGCCAACCCGACGACGGCGGCCTCGCACTTCCACCTGCTGCGCCGCCAGGCCTACAGCCGGCCCCGCAAGCCGCTCATCATCTTCACGCCGAAGCAGCTGCTGCGCCTCAAGGCCGCCGCTTCGTCCGTGGAGGACTTCACCACCGGCGGTTTCCGCCCGGTGATCGCCGAGCACGAGCTGCTGAGGGCGGAGGACGTCGAGCGCGTACTCCTGGTCTCCGGCCGCCTGTACTACGATCTGCTGTCCACGCGGCAGAAGACAGGCGACAAGTCGACGGCGATCATCCGCGTCGAGCAGCTGTACCCGCTGCCGCAGGAGGAGATCGAAGCCGAACTGGCCAAGTACCCGAACGCGGAAGTTGTGTGGGCGCAGGATGAGCCCGCCAACCAGGGTCCGTGGCCCTTCATGGGTCTGCACCTGCCCACCGCACTGGACCGGAAGGTGCGCCTGGTTTCCCGCCCGGCTTCGGCTTCCACCGCGGCCGGCTCCATGAAGCGCCACGCTGCGGAGCAGGACGCGCTCCTGAAGCAGGCTTTCGCCCGTAAGTAGCAGAACAGCTGCCCGGCCGGACGGTGACATACCGTTCCAGCCGGGCAGTTCTGTTTAATCGGCGTGAGTTAATAGACCTTTAGCGTTGGCACGTAAACGGTCCGTGTCCGGGACACGCCCTCCCAACAAGTGAAGAGGTAGTAGTGGAAGACAGGAAGCTGCGAATTGCAGCTGTTGGAGATGAACTGCTCGCCGGGCTCGGCGATCCCCGGGCGCTGGGGTGGCTGGGCCGGGTGCTCGCCCGCACTCCGCAGGACGGCATGACGGTGGAGAGCTTTTCCCTTCCGTGCCCGCAGGAAGGCACCGAGGGCCTGTCAGCCCGCTGGCTGGAGGAGGCCGGCCGCAGGTTCAGCGATCTGCACGAGAACCGCCTGGTCATCGGGCTTTCCGGCCGGGACATAGAGTTTGGGCTGTCCACCGCCCGGAGCAGGCTCAATCTCGCCAACATCCTGGATTCAGCCACCCAGAAGCGGCTTGAGGTCTTCGTCGTCGGCCCGCCGCCAACACTCGATCCCGTGCAGAACCGCCGCCTCGGAGAGCTGAACACCGCCTTCGCCGACGTGACCACCCGGCGCAAGCACCTCTACGTGGACACCTTTTCGCCGCTCCTGAATCATGAGCAGTGGCGCCAGGACCTTGCAGCCAACGGAGGCACCCCCGGCCAGGCCGGCTACGGCCTGATGGCGTGGCTGGTCCTGCACCGGGGCTGGTTCCAGTGGCTCGGCATGGAGGCGCCGGAGTAGGAAGGCCATTCACGATATATCTTGATCTTCGCGCGCCCTCGGCGTAGCGTGTCTTCCACAGTCACGATATATCGCAAGTGGAGGAACCATGGAAGAGAATTCCTGGACCGTCACCGGTCCGCAGACCATAGAGGTCGACGGCGTTTCGCACCTCAAGGTGGGCATCGTCCGGGGCAGGTTTGACGTCGTCACCCACGACGAGCCTGCCGTCCGGATCGAGGTGTCGGAGGTCCACGGCGACCCCCTGGCGGTCTCAGTCACCGGCGGCCGCCTGGAAGTGCGCCACCAGCTGCACGGACCCCAGGGCTGGTTCAAGAACCTGATGGGTTCAGTCAACAACAGCAGCAACAACTCCGCGCTCATCAGCATCGCCGTTCCTGCCGGCGTCGAGGTCGAGGCCGGCACCGTCAGCGGCGACGGACTGGTCTCCGGCATCCACGGCCGGACCCGGCTGAGCACCGTGACCGGTTCGCTCCTGGCCGACGGGACCTCCGGCGACCTGCATGTGAACACCGTCAGCGGCGAAGTGATCGCCCGCAACCACAGCGGCGTCCTCACGGCCAAGAGCGTCTCGGGCGAGGTCACGGCCTCCGGCCAGTTCAGCAACATCCGGGCCAATACCGTCAGCGGCGACATGAGCTTCGACCTGCACGGCTTCACCCACGACTTCGGCGCGAACTCGGTGTCCGGCGACCTCACAGTCCGCGTCCCGCATGACGTTGGCGTGGACATCGTGGCCCAGTCCGCCAGCGGGCCGGTGGTCATCGACGACCGGAAATACGGCCACCCCGGCGGCAAGGTTCAGACCATCTCGGGCCCGGACGCCAAACTCATGCTGGTCCGCACCAACTCGGTTTCCGGGAAGACGTCCATCTTCCACGGCCAGGCGCCGGCGGCCACGGAACCGACGCTCTGATGCCTCCCGTCTTTGCCCACGGCGCCCTGCGGCTGTATCTGCTGGCGCTGCTCGAATCGGGCCCCAAGCATGGATATGAACTCATCAAGGCCCTCAGCGACCGGTTCGGCGGCACCTACTCCCCCAGCGCCGGCACCATCTATCCGCGTCTGGGCAAGCTGGAGGAGGAAGGCCTGGTGGCCACGGAATCCCAGGGCCGCCGCACCAACTACCGCATTACCGCCGCGGGCCTGGCTGAACTGAACAGCCGGCGCGGGGAGGTGGAGACCGTGGAGAACGACATTGCGGCATCCGTCCGCCGGCTCGCCGACGACCTCCGCGCCGACATCCGCAGCAACATGCGCGGGCTGCGCGCGGACCTGGCGGCCACGGCGGAAGCGGCCCGCACGGCCGCCAGGTCGGCGGACGCGGCGGCCCAGGGCCGCTTCACGGCGGAGGGGCAGCGCATGCTCAAGGAGGCGGAGATGCTGCTGCAGGGGTTCCGTGACGACATGCGCGCGGAGCTGCGCCTGCAATCCAGTGCCCGGCCCATGACTCCAGTGGCCCTCGAAACGGTACGGACAGTCCTGGACCAGGCCCGAGTCGCGATCCGTAACTCGTTGTAGGCAGACCATCGCTGCCGCCAGTTCGCGGCCTGTCCGCCGATATGGGAGACTGGAGGGCAACTCTTTTGGGTAACGAGATTAAGGAGGCCAGCTATGAGCAAGCGTGCACGTAAGCGTCGTGACCGTAAGCGTGGCGGCGCGAACCACGGGAAGCGCCCCAACACCTAAGCCACGGCTTGAACCGAAGCTTAAACACGATGCCCCCGCTACCGGCAAGGTAGCGGGGGCATCGCGTTTAAGAGCGGCAATCCCGTCAGGCGTCCACCGGCCGAATCGCGTGGATCCGCTGGAGGATGGCGTTCTTCAGGTTTTCCGGAGCAGCCTCGGTACAGGAGCGCTTCACCACTTTCCGAATGACGCACTCCAGGTCGTACTGCTGGCTGCATTCGGGGCACTCGTCCAGGTGCTGCTTGATCTCCGCAAGGTCACTGCGGGTCAAGGCCCCGTCCAGATACTCGTAGATGCGCTGCATCCTGGTGTCATCGCAGTCGCCCAATCCCTGGCAGTCGCTCATTTCCCGCTCTCCTGATTGTTGCCTTCGGCTGCCGTCGAGACGTCCGCAGCAGCTTTGAATCCCCGGTCGGCGGCGTAGTCCGCCAGCATGTCCCGCAGCATCTTCCGGCCCCGGTGGAGCCGGGACATCACAGTGCCGATGGGGGTGTTCATGATGTCTGATATTTCCTTGTAAGCGAAACCCTCGACGTCCGCGAAGTACACGGCAAGCCGGAACTCCTCCGGAATGGCCTGCAGGGCCCGCTTGACGTCCGAGTCGGGCAGGTGGTCCAACGCCTCGGCCTCGGCAGACCGCAGACCGCTGGAGGTATGGGATTCGGCACGGGCAAGCTGCCAGTCCTCGATGGTGTCCGAATTGGACTGCAGGGGCTCCCGCTGGCGCTTCCTGTACAGGTTGATGTAGGTGTTCGTCAGGATCCTGTACAGCCAGGCCTTCAGGTTGGTGCCGGGCTTGTACTGATGGAACGCCGAGAACGCCTTGGTGTACGCCTCCTGCACGAGGTCCTCGGCATCGGCCGGGTTCCGCGCCATGCGCATGGCCGCCGAATACAGCTGGTCCACGTACTGCATGGCGTCACGCTCGAACCGGGCCCGGCGCGCTTCGGCGCTCTCCGAGCCGACGTCGATATCCTCTGCCGCTTCAGCGGCGGGTGACGTGCCATTCTCCGGGATGCCGTTGGCGGCGTCCTCCTGTGCGGCCTGTACGGCCGGATCCACGGTGCTCATTGCCTTCAAGTCTACTTTGATCGGCACCGGCCGCCCTTGACGGCGTGCCGTGCCATAGTCCTGCCCAACGAAGCCGTCCGGCCCGGGGAAGGAACGACCCGCCTCCAGTGCCTCGGCTTCGGGCACCACGAAAGGCCCCATTCTGGCGGGACTTCGCACCCCCACAGCTTCCTTCACCAAAGTCAATGCTCCATCTCCACTCCGCTTGCTAAGACCCTCTTGAAAACCCGCTGGAAGACCCGCGTCCGTACGGCGGTCCGCGCTCCTGCCGGTTCCGGCCATGCCCCAGCCGCCGCTGAACACCGGAAACCTCACACGTACGGTGTTTCCGGCCAAAGAGCACAACGACGCGCGGTGGGCAAATATTCCGCAAAGGTGCAAGACTAGAACCGACTCCGCCGCGGCCACCGCGGCTCGGCCATCCAGGAGGAAATTCATGTCCTTTGTCCGCTTTTTTGCCCGGCCGATGCTGGCCTCAAGTTTCATCCTCGCCGGCACGGACAAGCTCAGGAATGCGGACGACACCGCGCAGCAACTGTCGCCCCTCCTGCGCCGTGCCGCTCAAGCCCTGCCTTTCCAGACCGACGAGAAAGTCCTTGCCCGGATCATCGGAGGCACTCAGATCGGCGCCGGCGTCCTCTTCGCACTCGGCAAATCAGCCCGGCTGGCCGCCTCGGTCCTGGCGGTGATCTCCGCATTGAACGCCTTCGTTGAATGGCGCAGCGCCGACATCAGCAGCAAGGAGGGCCGGGAAGCACGCCGGAACCAGCTGCTCAAGAACATCACCCTCACCGGCGGAGTGCTGCTGGCCTCCGTGGACACGGCCGGCAAGCCCAGCCTGGCGTGGCGCGCCGAGCACCTGGCCGCCGACGCGCGGAAGACCGCCGGCCACCTCGCCGCCGACGCACGCAAGAGCACCGGCAAGACGCTCCACAGCGCCGACAAGGCAGTCCGCAAGGCCGACAAGGCAGTCCGCCGGGCCGTTGACCACGCGGTGGGGGCATAAGCGGGAATGACTGCATCACCCATGGGCACGTCCGCTGAAAACTCCGGCGCTGCTCCGCACTGGCCCGCGCCGTTCGCCGAGCAGCCGGTTGACGCCACCGTCCGCGTGCCGGGCTCAAAGTCGCTCACCAACAGGTACCTGGTGCTCGCCGCGCTGGCCGACGGCCCCTCCCGGCTCCGGGCACCGCTGCACTCCCGGGATTCCGCGCTCATGATCGCGGCACTGCGCCAGCTCGGCGCGGACATCCGGGAGGTCCCCGGCGACGGCGCCTTCGGCCCTGACTTGGAGGTGACGCCGATTCCGGCCAACACCGGCGGTGCGGACGTCGCCGTCGACTGTGGCCTGGCCGGGACCGTCATGCGGTTCGTGCCGCCGTTGGCGGCCCTGCGCAGCGGCGCCACTGTTTTCGACGGCGACCCCCATGCCCGGGAGCGGCCGATGGGGACCATCATCGACGCCCTCTCAGCCCTCGGGGTAGCCGTAACCGGCGACGACGGCGGGACGCCGGCCTCGCTGCCGTTCCGCGTCGAAGGTTCGGGCCAGGTCCGCGGCGGGCACCTGGTCATTGACGCCAGCGCATCCTCCCAGTTCGTCTCCGCCCTGCTGCTGGTGGGGGCACGGTTCGCGGACGGCCTCCACCTGGAGCATTCGGGCAGCACGGTTCCGAGCCTGGACCACATCAACATGACCATCGCGGTACTGCGCGGAGCGGGCGTGGCGGTGGATGACTCCACGCCCAACCACTGGATTGTCAGCCCCGGCCCCATCCGTGCCTTTGACCAGCGCATCGAACAGGACCTGTCCAATGCCGGTCCGTTCCTGGCTGCGGCGCTTGCCACCGGCGGTACCGTACGCATCCCGGACTGGCCCGAGCACACCACGCAGGTGGGCGACATGTGGCGCAGCATCCTTACCGACATGGGGGCCACGGTCACCCTGGCAGACGGCACCCTGACGGTGACCGGCGGCAGTGAGATCAAGGGCGCGGACTTCGCCGAAACCAGCGAGCTGGCGCCGACGGTCGCCGCGCTCTGCGCCCTGGCCTCCGGCCCTTCGCGGCTGAGCGGCATCGCCCACCTCCGCGGACATGAAACGGACCGGCTGGCCGCGCTCGTCACGGAGATCACCCGCCTCGGCGGTGATGCCGAGGAAACCGCCGACGGGCTCATCATCCGGCCCGCGGAACTGCACGCCGGCACCGTGCACAGCTACGCGGACCACCGGATGGCCACCGCCGGAGCCATCCTCGGGCTGGCGGTCAGGGGCGTGGAAGTGCAGGACATCGCCACTACGTCCAAAACCATGCCCGACTTCCCCAAACTGTGGACGGACATGCTCGGCCAGCGGAGCAGTGCCGTTACCAACACCGCGGGGACCACCGGTGGCACGCAGCACTGACTCCTGGGACGAATCCGACGTCCGGATCCGGCCGAACAAAAAGGGTTCCCGGCCCCGGACGAAGGACCGACCCAGCCACGAGGATGCCGTCACCGGACGGATCATCACCGTTGACCGCGGCCGCTACACGGCCGTCGTCGGCGAGGACTCCGGGCACGAGCGGACGGTCATTGCCGCCCGCGCCCGGGAGCTGCGACGTTCCCCCGTGGTGGCCGGCGACTTCGTCTCCCTGGTGGGCGATGTGTCCGGAGCCCCGGACACCCTCGCCCGGCTCGTGAAAATCCAGGACCGCAAGACACTGCTGCGCCGCAGCGCCGACGACACCGATCCCGTGGAACGCGCCGTGGTGGCCAACGCGGACCAGCTCGTGGTGGTTGTCGCCGCCGCCAACCCGGAACCCCGCACCGGCTTCATCGACCGCGCGCTGGTGGCCGCCTACGACGCCGGGATCGAGCCGATCCTGCTCGTCACCAAGGCGGACGTCAAGGACCCTACGGAGCTGCTGGGCAACTACCGCCACCTCGACTTTCCGGTGATCATCAGCCGCACCGCAGATTCCGAGGCGTCCGGCATCGACGCCCGGTCCGACGACGGCCTCTCCGCCCGGCTCGACGTTGCCGCCGTCTCCGACCTCCGGGCCCACCTGGACGGGAAGGTGACGGTGATGCTGGGCCATTCCGGCGTCGGAAAATCCACCATGGTCAATGCACTGACCGGCGCCGAACGAGCTACCGGCGGCGTGAACGCGGTGACGGGCCGCGGGCGGCACACGTCGTCGTCGGCCCTTGCCCTCAAGCTGGCCGACGCCCCGGTGGGGAGCTGGATCATCGACACTCCGGGCATCCGCTCGTTCGGGCTGGCGCACGTCGACCCCGACCGCATCCTGCACTCCTTCCCCGACCTTGAGCCGGGCACCGAGGCCTGCGAACGCGGCTGCAAACACGATTCCACCGCCGTTAACTGCGGCGTGGATGCCTGGGTCGAGGCCGGCCACGCCGGCCCTTCGGGAGCAGCCAGGCTCGCGTCCCTGCGCCGCCTGCTGGGCACTGACCCGCGCGCGGAGGCCCAGGAAACCAAGGAACTCGGCACCGTAGGCTAGCCTCCCCGGCGCCGCCCGGCCGTTGCCTCCCCGCCCCGCCGGGCCTTTGAGGGTAGTTTGGAACCATGACCCAACCCGCTTCAACGTACAACGATGACCTGCGTCTGGCCCATGTGCTGGCCGATTCCGTGGACGACCAGACCATGAGCCGGTTCAAGGCGCTGGACCTTCAGATCGAGACGAAGCCAGATCTGACGCCGGTCACCGATGCGGACAAGGCCGCCGAGGAGTCGATCCGCGGCCAGCTGTCCCGATCCCGTCCCCGCGACGCCGTCCTCGGTGAGGAGTTCGGCAGTTCCGGCCACGGTTCCCGCCGCTGGATCATCGACCCCATCGACGGCACCAAGAACTTTGTCCGCGGGGTGCCGGTGTGGGCCACGCTGATCGCCCTCGTCGACGAGGGCGAACCGGTGGTGGGCGTCGTCAGCGCCCCTGCGCTGGGCAAGCGCTGGTGGGCGGCCAAAGGCGCCGGCGCCTACTCGGGCCGCTCCCTCGCGGCCGCCACGCGGCTGAAGGTTTCCAATGTGTCCAGCCTTGCCGACGCCTCACTGTCCTACTCCAGCCTCGGCGGCTGGAAGGACCGCGGCAACCTTGACGAGTTCCTCCAGCTCACGGAGGATGTGTGGCGCACCCGCGCCTTCGGCGACTTCTGGTCCTACTGCATGGTGGCCGAAGGGGCAGTGGACATCGCCTGCGAACCGGAACTGAACCTGTACGACATGGCGGCGCTGGTGCCGATCGTGACGGAGGCAGGCGGGCGGTTCACCTCCCTCGAAGGCACCGACGGACCGTTCGGCGGCAACGCGCTGGCCACCAACTCGATCCTGCACTCGGAAGTCCTGAAGCGGCTGAACCCGCAGCTGGACGACCTGCTCTGACACTGAACATTACGACGGCGGCCGCCCACTTTAGGGGGCGGCCGCCGTCGTTTCTTCGGCAGAACGCCGAATATCCAGCCCGCGTAATAATCCGCTTAACATTTTGACCGGCTTTTTCATCGCCTGTCCGGATGTCCTAGTCTCGTAACAGGTCACGAGTGCCAGCGCTAAACCCCGGTTAGCTGGCCGGCAACCCTCCATTCGCGGTGGGGTGCCCCGGGTGACGACCAGGCCGATCCGGAACGGACCCGGCAAGCGCGGATCCCCGTCACACGGGGTCCTTTTCTCAGTGAGGTCCCATGACGACTGCCATCATTTCTTCCACCGACGCCGATGTGCTGGACGGCCGGTTTGTCGCCGCCGGCCGCCCCCTGGCCGCCGTCACGGGCGCAGAAATCCAGGCTCCGCTGATCCAGGGCGGCCACATCCGCTACGCCAACCTCGACTATGGCGCCTCCGCGCCTGCGCTGTCGGTCGTTTCCGCATACCTCAACGAGATCCTGCCGTACTACGCCAGCGTGCACCGCGGCGCCGGCTATGCCTCGCAGATCAGCACCTCCGTATACGAGAACTCACGGAACGTCGTGCGGGAGTTCGTGGGCGGCCGCGCCGATGACGCCGTCATCTTCACCCGGAACACCACCGACTCCCTGAACCTCCTGGCCGGCTGCCTGCCGGTGGAGGACCACCACCACACCGGCGAAGTGCTGTACCTGGACATAGAGCACCACGCCAACCTGCTGCCGTGGCAGGGCGTGCCGCACCGCAGCGTGGTGGCATCGGAAACGCTGGAGGCCACCATCGGCAGCCTGCGTGCCGAACTGCAGCACGGCGATATCAGCCTCCTCGCCGTCACCGGCGCCTCCAACGTCACCGGCGAAATCCTCCCGATCCGCCGCCTCGCCGCGCTGGCCCATGAATACGGCGCCCGGATCGTGGTGGACGCCGCCCAGCTCGCACCGCACCGCCGTGTTAACATCGCCGCGGACGACGTCGACTACCTCGCCTTCTCCGGCCACAAGCTCTACGCCCCCTTCGGGGCCGGCGTCCTCGTTGGCCGCCCCGACTGGCTCGACGCCGGCACCCCCCACCTCGCGGGCGGCGGCGCCGTGAGCGAGGCCAGGCTCGACGGCGTCAGCTGGGCCACCGGCCCCGCCCGCCACGAGGGGGGCTCACCGAACGTCCTCGGCGCAGCCACCCTTGCCCGCGCGACCCAGGTCATCGCTGCCCTCGACCCGCAGAGCTGGCACGCCCACGAAGCCGCCATCCGGTCCTTCCTCGTCGAGGGGCTGCGCCGGATCGACGGCGTCACCGTCCACCAGATCTTCGAGGACAGCAACCCGGATGACGCCATCGGCGTGGTCAACTTCTCCGTGGAGGGTTACGACGCCGGTTTGGTGGCCGCCTACCTGTCGGCCGAACACGGCGTGGGCCTGCGCGACGGCCGCTTCTGCGCGCACCCGCTGCTGAAGCGCCTCGGCCTGCCGTCCGGTTCGCTGCGCGCCAGCTTCGGCGTGGGATCACGGCTCGAGGACGCCCAGCGGCTGCTCGCCGGCATCGAGGAGCTCCGCCGCTCCGGCCTGGGCTGGGACTACGTGGTGGACGCCGGGCGCTGGGTTCCGGCGAACGACGCCCGCACCTACCCCGACTGGGCACCCAACACGCCCGGCACCGCCGGCGCCGCACCGTGTGTCCAGGACTGATCGGTACTCAGGACTAAGCACCTCTCGCTCTCCGTACGGTAAATTCGAAAGGTAATTTTCGACGTCGGCCTAAGGAGACTGTGCGTGGCACGGGGCGGTCCCAAACTTCATCACGGGCGGCGGCAGGAGCTGGGGCAAAGCTTCCAGGACGGCGGCGAGCACTACCACCGCGTCCGTCCCGGCTACCCGGACGACTCCGCGGACTGGCTCATTCCAGCCGGGGCCCGTACCGCGGCTGACGTCGGCGCGGGAACGGGCAAATTCACCGCCCTGCTGGTGGACCGGGGGCTCGCCGTCAGCGCCGTGGACCCTTCCCTGGACATGCTGGACCAGCTTAGCCGCATGTACCCCGGGGTCCATGCTCTGGCGGGCACCGCGGAGGAAACAGGACTTCCCGAGGCGGCGTTCGACGTCGTCAGCGTTGCCCAGGCGTGGCACTGGTGCGATCCGCTGCGGGCCAGCACCGAAATTTCCCGCATCCTCAAGCCCCATGGCGTGCTTGGCCTGATCTGGAACCAGTTGGACACATCCGTGCCCTGGGTGCACCGGCTGTCCCGCATCATGCATGCCGGGGACGTCCACAAACCGGACTTCCGCCCGAAGATCGGCCCGGAATTCACGTCGCTGGAAAGCCACCTGACACGGTGGGAGGATCCGGTCACCCCGGACGACATCCTCGAACTGGCAAAATCCCGCAGTTATTACCTCGCGGCCAACGACGCCACCCGGGCAAAGGTGACCGGCAACCTGGCCTGGTACCTGCACGAGCATCTCGGCCATGCCCAGGGCGAGGTCCTCCAGCTCCCCTACCTCACCCAGACGTGGCGGGCGGTCAAGGCCGAACGCCGGAGTGGCAGCAGGTAGGCTTGAAGCTGTGAAGACCAGTACGCCCTCCTCCTCGATCGAGGACTACGTTAAGGTCATCTATTCCTTCACGGAATGGCAGGACAAGCCCATCACCTCCACCCAGCTTGCACAGCGGCTCGGCGTGGCCAATTCCTCGGTCTCCGAGATGGTGCGCAAGCTCAAGGACCAGGGCCTCGTCCTCCACAAGCCCTACAGCGCCATCACGCTCACGCCGCAGGGTGTCCGGCTTGCCCTTTCCATGGTCCGGCGGCACCGGCTGATTGAAACGTACCTGGTCAAGGACCTCGGTTACAGCTGGGACGAAGTCCACGACGAGGCCGAACAGCTGGAGCATGCGGTCTCGGATACCTTCATTGAGCGGCTGGCGGCCCGGCTCGGCAACCCGTCCCGGGACCCGCACGGCGACCCCATCCCCGCGGCCGACGGAACAGTCCGGATGCCGTCGGCCCACCGGATGATCGAGCTCGACGACGGCCACACCGGCCGGATCACGCGGATCAGCGACGAGAACCCGGAACTGCTGCGCTACCTCGCCGCGGAACGGATCAGCCTCGACGCCGACGTCGAAGTGCGCGGCCGCAAGCCCTTCGGCGGCGCACTCGTGGTCCGCATCGGTTCCCCCGGAACCAGCCGCGACGTTGACCTCGCCGACGAAGTGGCCTCCGCGCTCTGGATCCACAGCGATTCCGCACATCCCGGCTGCCGCATGGCCGGCCTGTAGGCACAGGTGCGGGTTCCCCTGGCCGGCCGCACCGGCACCGCGCCCACGACCGGATCCGGCTATGGCTGGCGGGTCTGGACGGCCGTCGCCGTCGGCGGACTGCTGGGCACGGAACTCCGGTACGCACTGGGGGTGCTGTTCCCGGACCAGCCGGGAGACCTGCCGTGGGCCACACTGGGCATCAATATCGTGGGAAGCTTCGTGCTGGCAGCCCTCACCACCATCTGGATCGCGCGGCCCCACACCGCGTTCTGGCTCCGCGCCGCCATAGGGCCGGGCGTGCTGGGATCCTTCACCACCTTCTCCGCCGTCGTCTTTTCCACGGACCAGCTGACCCGCGCCGAATTCCCTGCCGTGGGGCTTCTCTACCTCGGACTGTCCGTGGTGCTGGGGCTGGCGGCGGCTGCCGCCGGCTGGCGGACCGGCAAGGCAATCGGCGCTGCCCGCGAGGCTGGACCGTGACGGCGCTGCTCGTGGGTCTCTTCGGCATCGCCGGAGCCCTGCTTCGATTCGCCGTGGATGGCTGGCTGGCCGGCTTCCCGTCGACCCGGCGCCACTGGCCATGGGCTACCCTGCTGGTGAATGTGGCGGGCTCGTTCGTGATTGGGCTGTCCGTGGGCGTCCCTGCAGTCTTCGGCCCCGAATGGCACTCCGCCCTGGCCACCGGGTTCGCCGGCGGGCTGACCACCTTCAGTTCCTGGACCACTGCCACGGTGCGGTTGGCAAGCGAACGGCGCTACCTGGCCGCCGCCGTTAACGTGCTGGCCAATCTGCTGCTGGGGCTGGCGGCGGCCGCGGCGGGAATCGCGGTCATCGGCGGTTAGCCGGCACGGTCAGCCGGCACGGGGTTCCGGATCCCGACGGCGGAGCAGGCCCCACCCAGCAACAGCAGCGCGGCTGTGGCCACCAGCGCACGGTGCAGGCCCGCCGTCGTCAGTTCTGGCCCAACGATAAGGCCGGCAAATGCGATGCACACCAGCCCCGCGATCCTCGAGACCGCGTTGTTCACGGCGGACCCCACACCGGCCTGTTTCTCCGGCACGGATCCCAGGATGGCCGCCGTCAGGGGTGCCACGGTGGCGGCAAGACCGAGGCCGAAGACCAGCTGCCCGGGCAGGATCTGGGTCCAGTAGTTGAGGGTGCCGCCAACGGACAGCGTGAGCAGGAAGCCGGTGGCGCACAGCACGGGCCCGGCGGTCATGAACCAGCGCGGCCCGTACTTGCCGGCGAGCTTCCCAAAGGACGAGGCCAGCAGCATCAGGATCAGCGTCGAGGGCAGCAGCGCAAGGCCTGCGGTGGTCGCCTTCATGCCGCCCACCTGCTGGATATAGATGCCCAGCGCAAAAAAACCGAAGGAAAAACCGCCATAGATGGCGGCCGTGGCGATGTTGCCCCAGCCGAAGTTCCGCACCGTGAACATGCCCAGAGGCAGGAGCGGCGCGGCCGTGCGGGACTCATGGACGAGGAACAGCACCGTGGCCAGGAGGCCGGCGGCCAGCGGCAGCCAGACCTGCGGACTTCCCCAGCCCGCCGTGCCCTGCTCGATCAGCGCGTAGACGGGACCGCCGAGCGCGACGACGGCCAGGAGCGCGCCCGCAATGTCGATCCTGCCGGCAGCATCAGGGACGGCGTCGGCCTTCCGCAGCCTGGCCAGCACGGGCCAGATGACAGCCGCCGGCAGGACATTGACCAAGAAGATGGCCCGCCAGGACAGCAGGTCCACGGACACGCCGCCGATCAGGGGGGCCACGATGGCGGCGCCGCTTGTCCACGCCGACCATTTGCCGATGGCCGCTCCCTGGGCGCCGCTGTCAAAGTGGCTGACGATGAGCGCGAGCGAACTGGGAACGAGCAGCGCTCCGGCCACCCCCTGCAGCCCCCGGCTGACTACCAGCACTTCGCCCGTCCACGCCGCCCCGCAGAGAACCGAGGTCAGGGCGAACCCTGCCAGGCCCCACTGCAGCACACGCACGCGCCCGAAATGGTCCGACAGCGAGCCGGCCGCCAGGATGAGTGCGCCGAGCGTCAGAAGGTAAGCGTCCACCACCCACTGCTGGATGCGGAGACCACCGCCGAGTTCCCTGCCGATGGCGGGCAGCGCCAGGCTGACGACGAAGCTGTCGAGGATCGCCATGAAGGACGCCACGATCGCGACCGTCAATACCTGCCGCTGGAGGCGCGTGGGGGCAGTGGTCTGGCTGGCATCGCTCATGACTTACCGTATCGTGGACTGGATGATCAGCAGACGTGATGCCGCAATTGCCCTGGATGTACCACTGGAAATGGCCCAGCGCCACGGCATTCCCAAGCACCTGACCGAAGCCGAGTTGGGTGACCTGCTGGACAATCCCCCGGCCTGGCTGGTCCAGTCCCGGGCCAATCGGACAGGAAAAAGGCCGGTGTGGGTGCATCTCACCTGCGCGGTCTGCGGGTACGCCGAGGCGGCCAGGCCCAAAAAGTGGTGGCCCGAATTCACGTATGTCGTGTGCGCGCATCACCGCCCCTCCGAAGTCCCTCCGACCGTGCCCGGTTTCGTGCGGAGCGAGTTCGACGGCGTGGGCACCAGGTTCGTGGGCATCGCCGACGTCGCGGGGTAACGGCGGTCCGGGCGGTTACATTTCGGCTGCAACAGGCGTAATTTACGTAGGGAGGGGCACCCTCCTGCCCCTCGGACGAGGGAGCACGCCATGCCGGACAAGTCGCCGCACCAGCAACAGCAGAAAAAAGCGGGCAAGACCATCAAGCAGAAACGCGCGGACAAAAAGGCCAAGCACCCAATTGAGGGAGCCCCGGACCCCGTGGCGCATCTGAAGAAACGCTGATTGCCGGACCGTACCGAACGGGGTGGCCAGGAATTCCCTGGCCACCCCGTCGTTTGTGCTCGGGCTGTGCTCTTATCCCCAGTCCGCCATCTCGCCGGGAACTGCCGGGATATCCATTACGTGTCCGTCGCGCAGGACGGCTATGTTCATCGGTACGCCGATGGCCTCGGCGAACAGGAGTTTCTGCAGGCTCTCGGCATTGCTGACCGCCCGGGAACCCACCCGCAGCAGTACGTCGCCGGTCCGAAGACCTGCCTGCTCCGCCGGGGAACCGGACAGCACCTCCACCACGCGCAGTCCCTCCCGCTGGCCGGTGCGGACCACCTCGCTTGTGCCCAAGCGGATCGGGGTGCTGACCACACCGAGATAGGCGCGCCGGACCCTTCCGTCCGACAGGAGCGCGGAGATGATCCGGCGTGATGTGCTGTTGATGGGAACGGCCAGCCCCAGCCCGGCACCGGCCACCGCGGTGTTGATTCCCACGATCCGGCTTCGGGAATCGGCCAGTGCACCGCCGGAACTGCCGGCGTTCAAGGCAGCATCGGTCTGGATGACATCCTCGATCACCCGGCGGTTGCGGCCGGCCCAGACAGGAATTGCCCTTCCGAGTCCGCTCACCACACCCGCCGTGACCGAGCCCGAAAGCCCCAGCGGGTTTCCGACGGCAATAACGAGCTGCCCCACCTGCAGGGATTCGGCGTCGCCGAACTCGGCAGGGGCTACATGCGGGGCACGGCCCCGCACCACAGCCAGGTCGGACAACGGATCCGCGCCCACCACCTCAAGGTCCGTACCGGAGCCGTCGGCGAAGACGGCGCGGCCTTTCTGGGTGCCGGCCACCACGTGGGCGTTGGTCAGCAGGTAGCCGTCCTCCGTGAACAGGACCGCGGATCCGGCGCCCACCCGGAACCGGCCGCTGCGCCGGTTTCCCGTCATCTCGATGGCAGCCACATGGGGCGTGACGGTCCTCGCCACCCTGATGACCGTCTCGGAGTATGAGTCAAGGGCCGCGCCGTCGTCGACGGGACCCGGTTCGTTAGCAGCCGCCGTGGACATGGCATGCCTCCCTGCCGCAGGTATCGAATCGGATGATTCGTGATACCTGTCACAACCCCGCCGGCAGGGCGGGTAGTCCCGTGCCGGCTACGCCGTGGGTGAACGGGAACGGCCAGCCCATTTCCAGGCAGCAAATCCGGGCCTGTGGCAACAGCAAAAAAAGCCCCTGAATCTCGCGATCCAGGGGCTTTCTTATGTGGAGATGGGGGGAATTGAACCCCCGTCCGATGTCGTGTTGTCAGGGCTTCTCCGGGCGCAGTTTGCGTCGGAATTTCTCGGCCCCAGCCGTCCTGCAAACAGGCGGCTGATCCGGGCCCAGTCATCTAAGAGTCCCGTTTACTCCGATGACGGGAGCAAACAGCAGTGGCTATCTAAATGACGCCAGGATCCGGGGCGATAGCAACCCCGGGCTGACGGACTGAACTACTGCTTAAGCAGCGAGTTCGAAGTCAGTGCGCTTAGATTCGGCACTTATTGGTTTGCAGACAGCGTTTACGAGATAATTCTGCATCCTCGGCCCGCTTCACCTGTCGCGACTAACATCGTCGAAACCGATCATCCCCGTATTTTGTTACCAAACCGGCGGAGAACAGGCTTAGTATCTGATCCCTGCCGGACTATCAAGCATAACGCATGCGCACGGTGAATAATTCCAGCCGATGCACAGCGCGCCGGGCGTGGCGCCGCTAGCGCCGGTTGCGTTCGCGCATGACGCGCAGGGCCTCTCGCTTGTCCTGCTGCTCGCGAAGGGTCTGGCGCTTGTCGTAGTCCTTCTTACCGCGGGCAATTCCGATTTCCACCTTTGCGCGGCCGTCCAGGAAGTAGAGCTGCAGCGGAACAATGGTGAAGCCCGATTCGCGGATCTTGTGCGAGATCTTGATGAGCTCCTCGCGGTGCAGCAGGAGTTTCCGGCGGCGCCGGGCCGCATGGTTGGTCCAGCTTCCCTGGTTGTATTCGGGGATGTGGATGCCTTCCATCCAGAGCTCGTCGTTGTAGAACGTGCAGAACCCGTCGACCATGGATGCGTGGCCTTCGCGGAGGGACTTCACCTCCGTCCCCATCAATGCGATGCCGGCCTCGTAGGTGTCCAGGACATGGTAGTCGTGCCGGGCCTTCCGGTTGGTGGCCACGACTTTACGGCCACTTTCTTTGGGCACGGTTCAACTCCTCGGTTCTCGGTACTGGCTGTTCCGGCGGCAGCGGAACAAAGTCTTACCATTCTACGGCAGGTGCTGTGTCTTCCCCCGTCAGAGCAGGCGCATCGGGTCAACCGCCTCGCCGTTCAGCCAGGTCTCAAAGTGCGAGTGGCAGCCCGTGGAGTTTCCGGTGGTACCCGAGTAGGCGATGAGCTGGCCTTGGCTGACCTGCTGCCCCACGGAGACCACCACGCTCGTGTTGTGGTAGTAGATCGTGGTCAGCGAGTTGCCCTGGACCACGCCGTGCGAGATCTTGACGTTGTTTCCACCGCCGTCGTCCGCCCAGCCGGCCGAAAACACGGTGCCGGCCGCCGCGGCGTACACCGGTGTGCCGCAGGCGGCACCGAAGTCGATGCCCGTGTGCATGTAGCCGCCGGCACCGTAGAAGTCGATGGTGCCGGGCGGCGTCGCACGCCACCCAAAACCGGAGGTGATCGGTATGCTGTCGGGGAACGGGTGGCGGAGGCCAAAGGCCGACGGCGGGCCGATCACGGGCGGCACATAAGGCGGCGGTTGTTCGCCCTTGGCCTTCGCCGCGGCGGCGGCAGCAGCGGCGATCCGCCGCTGCTCGGCGAGCCACGCCTCGCGCAGCTTGCGGTCGCGCTCCTTGATTTCGGCGGCGACGGCGGCCTGGCGCGCCTGGACGCCAGCCAGCTTCTTCTGGATTCCGGGCTTGGCGGCCTCGAGTTGCTTGTTCAGGCGCGCGGTATCGGCAATGAGCTTGTCCACCTTGGCCTTCTTGGCGGCAGCCTCGTCGCGGGCCGCCTTCTCCTTGGCAAGGGCGGCGTCGGCCTTGGCCTTGAGGTCCTTGATCTCTGCTTCGACTGCCTGCAGGCGGGCCTGCGAGTTCACGTTGGTGGCATTCTGCTGCGTGAGCTTGTCCATCGCCGAGTTTTGGCTGCGCAGGGCCTGGTCGGCCAGGTCCATCGTCTCAGTGAGGCTGCCGGTGTTGTTGGAACCGAAGAACAGCGTGAGGTCGGACGGCACACCGCCCGACTTGTAGGCCTGCGTGGCGATCTGGCCGATCAGCTTTTTGGTGCTGGCGATCTTCTGCTTGTCCGCGTCGAGTTGCTGGGTGATTTTGGCCTTGTTCTGCTGCGCGAGATCCACCCTGGCGGCGAGGGCCTCCACTTCCTTGACGGCACTGGCCACCCGGCCCTGGGCCTCGAGCAGCGCCTGCTGTGCTGCCGGAAGCTGTCCCCGGTAGATCACCAGGTCTGCGGCCGCCTTTGAAATTTTGGCGTCGACGAACTCGAGGGACTGCTGGACCCGGGCGGCTTCGTCCTTCAGGGCGGCCTGCTGGTCTTCAAGGTCGTCCGCGAAGGCAGGAGCGGACGCGCCCAGGCTCGCGGCCAGCACCAGTGCCACTGCGGCACTGAGAACCCTGCGGTGGCGACCCGCGGGGTTCTTGCGCTGGGGGCTCCTTTGCAGCGGGGTCCTTCCCGCCGGTGTCTTTCGAACCGGCCCGTCCGAACTGGTCATGGGCATTCCTTCAATGAGCATGGCCTACACCCTCAAGTATCGGCGGAGCGTGAGCAGAGATGAAGTGCCCGCCAGAACCACGCCCAGTCCGACAAGTGCCGGGGCAAGGAGCAGGGTCTGGGCCGGGGAGATGAACGCTGTGTCCGGATACTGCTTGGACAGGTATTCGCCCAGGAAGAAGTGGGCCACCGCCCACAGCGTTCCTGAGGCGAGGGCCGCGCCGATGACGGCGGCGATCACGCCCTCGAGGATGAAGGGCAGTTGGATCACCGTCTTGGAGGCGCCAACGAGCCGCATGATGCCCGTCTCACGCCGCCGGCTGAACGCCGAGAGCCGGATTGTGGTGGCAATGAGGAGGATCGCGCACACCGTCATCACCCCGGCGATGATGACTGCCACGAGGGACGCGGCGTTCATCACGGAGAAGAGCCGTTCCAGGACCTGCCGCTGGTCGATGACAGTTTCCACGCCCGGCTGCGAGGAGAAGGTCTCGCTGATGATCTGGTACTTTTCCGGGTCTTTCATGTTGATCCGGAACGAGGCGGGAAGCTGGTCCGCCGTGACCGAATCGACGATGGGAGAGTTCGAGAACTGCTCCTTGAAGTGCTTGTAGGCGTCGCCCTTCGACTCGAACTGGAAATCGTTGATGTACTGGGCCACCGCGGGTGAGGCCAGCAGGGTCCGCAGGTTGTCCTGCTGTTCGGCCGTCACCGGCCCAGAGGCGCAGCCGGCCGCCGTCGAGCCTTCACCGCAAAGGAAAATGGCCACCTGGACCTTGTCGTACCAGTAGCCCTTCATCTGGTTGATCTGCAGCTGGAGCATGCCGGCGGCGCCCACGAAGGTCAGGGACACGAACGTCACCAGGATGACGGAAACAACCATCGACAGGTTGCGCCGCAGGCCGCCGCCGATCTCGCCGAGAATGAACTGGAGCCTCACAGCCGCCCCTCCCCTGCCTGGTCGCCGCCTGAGTGGCCGCGGGCGTCCCCGTCGTCGTCGAGACCGCTGGCGTCCTTGAGCCTTCGGGACTGGCCGACCACAGGCATCATCGATGTGTAGAGGGCCCGGGCTTCGTCGCGGATGACTTTGCCGTTCTTTAGCTCCACAACGCGCTTGCGCATCTCGTTGACGATGTCGTCGTCGTGCGTGGCCATGACCACGGTGGTGCCGTTCTGGTTGATCTTGTCCAGGACACCCATGATGCCCATGGACGTGGTGGGGTCCAGGTTGCCGGTGGGCTCGTCGGCCAGCAGGATGCCGGGGCGGTTCACCACCGCGCGGGCGATGGCCACACGCTGCTGCTCACCGCCGGAGAGCTCGTGGGGCATGCGTTTCTCTTTACCCTCCAGGCCTACGGTCTTGAGGACCTCCGGCACAGTGTCGCGGATGACGCTGCGGCTCTTGCCGATGACCTGCATGGCAAAGGCGACGTTGGCGAACACGTTTTTCTGCGGCAGCAGCCGGAAGTCCTGGAACACCACGCCGATTCCGCGGCGCAGGCGGGGCACGCGCCAGCTGGAGATGTTGGCCACGTTCTGGCCGGCGACGTAGACGGTCCCCGAGGTGGCGCGGTCCTCCTTAAGGACCAGGCGCAGGAACGTGGACTTGCCGGATCCCGACGCGCCCACGAGAAAGGCGAATTCACCACGGTCAATTTCAAGGCTGACAGAATCCAGGGCGGGCCTGGCTTTCTGGTCGTAGACCTTGGTGACATTTTCGAAACGGATCATGACCCTAAAACCCTGCAGGACGCGGCTTTATGGGCATAGCCTGCAACCGGTGCGGGGGCTGTCGCTAGGGGAAGTAGGGCTCCGGCCTCTCGACTATACGCACGGGCTGGCCTGCTCAGGCGGGAGTCAGGGGGGCGTGTCGCGGGATTCGGGATTTCGAGGCCCGGGCGTGTCTACCGCTCGGCGTTGCGGTTATCAGTGCGCCAGCGGATCCCGGCTTCGATGAAGTCGTCGATGGCACCGTCCAGCACTGCGGAGGTGTTGCCCACTTCGTGTTCGGTGCGGAGATCCTTGACCATCTGGTACGGGTTCAGGACGTAGGAGCGCATCTGGTCGCCCCAGGACGCCTTGACGTCGCCAGCGAAAGCCTTCTTCTCCGCATCTTCCTGCTCCTTCTTGAGCAGCAGGAGCCTCGACTGGAGCACCCTCATGGCGGCGGCGCGGTTCTGCAGCTGCGACTTCTCGTTCTGCATGGATACCACGGTGCCGGTGGGGATGTGGGTCAGGCGGACGGCGGAGTCGGTGGTGTTGACCGACTGGCCGCCGGGGCCGGACGAGCGGAAGACGTCGACGCGGATTTCGTTGTCCGGGATGTCGATGGAGTCTGTCTGTTCGATGAGGGGAATGACTTCCACGGCGGCGAAGGAGGTCTGCCGGCGTCCCTGGTTGTCGAAGGGGCTGATCCTGACCAGCCGGTGCGTTCCAGCCTCGACGCTCAGGGTGCCGAACGCATACGGCGCGTTGACCTCGAAGGTGGCGGACTTGAGGCCTGCCTCTTCCGCGTAGGAGGTGTCCATGACGGTGGTCGGGTAGCCATGGCGCTCGGCCCACCGCAGGTACATGCGCAGCAGCATTTCGGCGAAGTCCGCGGCATCGACGCCGCCGGCGCCTGAGCGGATGGTGACCACGGCCTCGCGCTCGTCGTACTCGCCGGAGAGCAGAGTGACGACCTCAAGGTCCTTCAGCGATTTGCGGATGGACTCGAGCTCCGCCTCGGCCTCCCCCATGGAGTCGGCGTCGTCCTCGTCCTGACCGAGTTCCACCAGCACCTCGAGGTCATCGATGCGGGACACCAAAGTATTCAGCCGCTCCAGCTCGGACTGGCGGTGCGAAAGCCTCGAGGTGATGACCTGGGCGGCCGCGGGGTCGTCCCAGAGGTCCGGCTCGCCGGCACGTTCGCTCAGTTCTGCGATCTCTTCCTTGAGCGCCTCGACATCGGTGACCTTTTCGATGGAGGTATAGGTGCCGCGCAGCGCGCGGATTTCTGCAGCAAAATCAATTTGAGCCATGGTTGTTTAAGCGTACGCTATCCGCCCTCAACGCCGGCGCCGGCAGCACAACCGGCGCCAGCGCCCGGAGTGGCCTACCGGGTCAGCCGCGGGTCTACCGGGTCAGCCGCGAACGGGCGGTGGACGAGGCTGCGATGGTGATGCCGTCCGGTACGAGGAAGTTGACCACTGGCGGGTGCACGGTGGCGCTGAGAACCACGACGGCGGTAGAACCGTCGGGTGTCCCCGTTCCGGCGGCGACGGCCAGGCCGTCGACGCGACCGAAAGCACCGTTGCGGCTGAGGTAGTCCGCAGCGACGTTCCGGACCCTGTCGCCGTTCAGCAGCGCCGAAGGGGTGCCGCCGGCTGTTTCTACCTGGCCAAGCGTGTAGGAGTCGGCGGCGGCCACCGAGGCGCCGTCCGCGAGCGAGAGAAGTTTCTTGTGCTCGATGTAGAGGCTGGAGGCTGCCATGACCACGGTGCTGACCAGCAGGGCGAGCATGACGAATCCGATGATGAGGACTGTCATTTGCCCGTCCTCATCAATGTTGGTTCCTGGAGATCCATCGGGGGCGGGGCCGGCCGCGGGAGCCGTCAACGGAACCTGCCCACGACCTGGGTGGCCGAAGCACTCAGCTGGCTGGCGTTGAGCCGAAGCGCTTCCCCAAAGGGCACGAAGGGCAGTGGCACGGCGAGCCGTACCGTGACCGTGACCGCGGAGCCTGCCGCCATGCAATCGCCGCCGGAGTCACAGTGGATTTCCACGCCTGCGTTCCCGGCGGGCTGGCCATAATCAGCAAGGGCCACCATGGCTGCCTGCTCTGCTGCCGCACGGCCGGACGACGCATCCGGCTGGGCCACGAAAACCTTGGCCGCCTGGTCCGCCGCGCCAACTACGCCAAACGAGCCGCCCTGAATCTGGCCCACCGTGATGATGAAGTAGACCACGGGAACCATGAGCAGCAGTCCCAGAAAGGTGAACTCCACGACGGCGCTCCCCCGCTGAGCGCCGTCGCCGGATCCCTGCCCGGTGCCACCTGCGGCACCGGCGCCGAGGCACAGGGCCTCCCGGAATCGGACAGCGACGCAGTTGGCGAGGGGCGGCCACATCCGGTCAGCCGGTGATCGCGGCATGGCCCGAGACCTCCAAAGCTTCGCGCGGACCGATGAGACCGATGACCGGCAACGGGGCCCTGACGGTCACCTCCAGCGTCCGCAGCCCCTGGAAGACGACTTCACGCGTTTGGATGTCCCGGGCAAAGTCCGCATTGAGTGCCGTGCCTATGAGCTCCCCGGTGCGGCGCCGGGCGTCGTCGGCGCTGCGGTCGGCCAGGGTCCCGTACCTGGCGCCGGACGCCGCCGCGTCGATGAGGGTATTCCGCACGTGCAGGATCAGCGCGAGCTGGATGATGGAGACAAAAAACAGAGTCAGCAGGGCGCCCACGAGCACAAAGTCGACCACGGCGGCACCGCGATCGCGTCCGCAGGTGTCAGCGCCGGTCCCGTTCACGGACTATTTTCCGACCGTGTCCATTGCCTGGTTGAACATGGCCTCCAGAGCGGGACCGGCCAGGGCCAGCAACGCGGCAACGAGGACCGCGGACATCAGGGTGATCATGACCCAACCGGGCACATCGCCGCGCTCGGGATGGTCCACGGATATCGTTGACTTCCCGGGCCGCGGGGCCGCACCCAGGGGGTGGCCAATCAGCGCCGCCACTGCGGCGACAAGTGCGAGTCCGTGCCTGGCCATGAACGTCATGTGCTTCCCTTTTCTGCGAGTTGTATTTGTTTTGCTGTCGTCAAAAATTCAAGCTGAGTGCCGCTATTCCGGGGAAGACGGCGAACACTACTGTCAGGGGCAACACGCCGAAGACAAGCGGCACCATCATCGCGATTTCCTTCTTGCCGGCAGACTCCATCAGCTCGCGCTTGGCCGTATCCCGGACGTCCTGGGCCTGGGCCCTCAGAACCTCGGCCAGTGGCGTGCCGCGCTCCACGGCCACGATGATGCCGTCGACGAAGCGGATGAGCGGCCCGAGATCCGTGCGGGCGGAAAATTCCTGCAATGCTTCCACCAAGGGTCTTCCCGCCCGCGTTTCGGCCAGGACCCTGCTGAATTCCTTGGAGAGCTCGCCCCGGGCTGTCCTGCACACGCGGTCGAGGGCGCCGGTGGCACTTTCCCCGGCACCGACCGCGAGCGCAATCATTTCCGCCAGGCTCGGGAACTCGGCCAGCATCCGTTCCTCCCGCCGCCTGATCTGCACGCCCAGCCAGTAATCGCGGAAGAGGAATCCGCCAATCCCGCTGCCGGCTGATACCGCCACGGCCAGGACGGGACTGAACCTCCCGGCCAGCGCTGCCATGACAATGACACTGACAGCAGCAATGAACGCGCACAGCGCCCAGAAGAGCTGCTGGGCGCGGAAGTCCAGGGGAGACTTGTCGATGCGCGCCTGGGCGAGCCTGCGGCTGAGGGCTGCGGAGCCGAGGTTGAACCGCGCCAGTTTGGCAGTGGCTTCCCTGATCAGCGGGCGGAGTATGCGTTCGATTGGACCAAAGGGAGTAAGCACCCGCTCTTCAGCCCGCAGGAGCCTGGATTCCAGGTTTTGGGACCTGAGCTGCGGTTCGATGCGTTCCACGAAACTGACAGAGCGCATGAACGGGAGCCTGACAAGGAGGAGCCACAGCCCGGCACCCAGGAGCGCTCCGCAGAGGATCGCGGCCGCCGGCACGGTGGTCATCGCAATACCCTCTCTTCGTCAGGAAGGGCGCCGATCTTCAGCATGACCGAATAGCACACCAGCGAAACCACCAGGCCGCCCACCAGCACAGCTGCCCCCATGGGGGTGTTGTATGCAGCCACGGCCTCCGGGCGGCTGACGAGCAGCAGCATGACGATCCACGGGGCCGCAACAGCCAGCCGGGCAGCGTTTACAGTCCAGGACTGCCTCGCCTCAAGCTCACTGCGGGTCCGCGCGCTTTCGCGAAGGAACTCGGCGAGAGTCCCGAGCAGCTTGCCGAGATCGGAGCCGCCCACCTCCCTGGTAAGCCTGAGTGCCTCGATGATGCGGTCCGCCACAGGGTCCGCCAGCCGTTCCTTGAGCCTGTTGAGGGACGCGTCGAACTGGCCGCCCGAGCGGTAGTCCGAGCCGAAGTCGCGAAACACGTGCCGGAGCTCCTCGGGCCCCTTCTCGCCCAGCTGTATGAGCGCTTCCGGAAGGGACAGCCCGGCCCGGATGGCTGACCGCAGGTGATCAACGACGTCGGGCCATACGCGGCGCAGGACGGCGCTGCGGCGCTTGGCCCGCCATTTCACCACAGCCATCGGAAGCCAGCCCCCGAAAAGGCCGAAGCACATGGAAATGGGCCAGGACCTGCTTACGGCGAAGAAGACCAGTGTGGCAAAGGCGCCCAGGCCCAGGCCGGTGCCGATGAGACCCGCGCCGGTGACCTTTTCAATGCCCGCGGACAGCAGGAGGTCATGGAGGCGGCTGGTCCGCGGTCCGCGCTTGGGGCGCGCGGGCTGGTCCCAGGCCGACCACCAGATGAGGAACAGCCCGGCACCTGTCAGGACCCCCAGCAACGCAGCCATTAGCGCGGGTCCAGAAGTGCCGCGACTTCGTAGCCGGCCCTCGCAAATTTATCCTCCGCCGGCATGGTGTTGGCCGTCGGCTCCAGCAGGCCGCCGATCATCGAAAAGACCATGGAGGACTCGATGATTCCGTTCTCGACCCGCCTGCCCAGGGACAGGATTTCCGTCACCTGCCTGCGCCCGTTCGCAAGACGGGTGCAGTGGACCACCAGATCGATGCAGGAGGCCACCGTCGGAACGACGAAGGCGCTGGAAATGTTGTCCCCGGCGAGCAAGGGCAGCGTGCACAACTTGGTCACGGCGTCGTGTGCTGAATTGGCGTGGACGGTGCACATCCCCGGCAGGCCGCTGTTAAGGGCGATCAGCATGTCGAGGCTTTCTGCTTCCCGGACTTCGCCAACCACCAGGCGGTCGGGCCGCATCCTGAGTGCTTCCTTGACCAGCCGGCGAAGCGGGATCTCCCCTTCGCCTTCCAGATTTGGTTGCCGGCATTGCAGCCCGACAACGTCGCGAAGCGGAAACTGCAGTTCGAAGATCTCCTCAACCGTGATGACACGCTCCCGGCTGCCGATGCTGGCCGCGAGGCAGTTCAGCAGTGTGGTCTTTCCCGCTTGAGTCGCTCCGGAGACCAGGATGTTGAGTCCACTCGCGACGGCGGCGCCGAGGAAGCGCGCGGAATGCGGGGTCAGGGTGCCCAGCTCCACGAGATGGTCCAGCCGGCTTGCCTTCACAACGAATTTGCGAATGTTGACGGCCCAGTGGCGCCGCGTGACGTCGGGAATGACCACATGCAGGCGGGACCCGTCAGGCAACGCGGCGTCCACGAACGGAGATGAGATGTCCAGCCGCCGGCCGGAGCTCTTCAGCATTCGCTCGACCAGGTCCCTGACCTGCTGATCCGTAAGGCTCAGTGATGTGAGTTCGGATTCGCCATTCCGTGCAACATAGATTTCCGTGGGCGCGTTGATCCAGATCTCCTCGATCCACGGATCGTCCAGCAATGGCTGGAGGGCACCGAAGCCGGCCACCGCGTCAAAGACAAACCGCCGTGCCGGCTCCAGCGGCCCAAGCGGTGGAAGCGGACCCATGAGGGCGCGCTCGTCATAGTCGGTCACGGCCGCTTCCACGAGCCGCCTGACCTCGGCAGTCTGGTGCAACGGATCGAGACCCCGCCGACGAATCAGCTCCCGGACTTCATCCTCGACAATGCGTACTGCATCCATGAATTCCCCCGAACGACTGCCGCCCCCAGCGGAAGCAGTACATCTGGGTTAAAGCTAAGTGATTGCTTCCGGCGAATACAGAGAAAAGGCGCAATTGTGGATAACACTTTGGGTCGCGATAAAATTATTCGTTGTGCCTGCCATCCGAACTCCCGAGACGTCCAGGAATCACCCATCAGCGGTCCGCGGGACCCCGGCAACAAGCCAGTTCCAGCCAGAGATCCAAGGCCTCCGGGCTGTCGCCGTCCTCATGGTGGTGCTTTTCCATCTCTGGCCCCAGCGCCTCACCGGCGGCTACGTGGGTGTCGATGTTTTTTTCGTCATCTCAGGCTTTCTCATCACTTCCCACATGTACCGTGACGTCCGTGATGGCTCCGTTCTCGCGCTGACACGCTTCTGGGCAAGGAGAATCCGCAGGCTGCTTCCGGCGTCGCTGCTTGTCCTTCTGGTATCGCTGCTGGCGGTGTTCCTCTGGATCCCGTCGACGCTCTGGGAAGTTGCAGCACGGCAGATCGGCGCGAGCGCCCTGTACGTTCAAAACTGGGTTCTGGCCTCTGACTCGGTCGACTACTCAGCCCAGCACAACGATGCCTCCGCGGTTCAGCACTACTGGTCGCTGTCGGTCGAGGAACAGTTCTACTTCGTGTGGCCCCTGCTGGTGGCGCTGCTGCTGTACATCGCCCGACGGCCAGCCATAGCCTCCAAACTGGGTCCGCTGTCGTCCCCAAGGGGCATGATGATTGCCGGCATAGCGTTCGTCGGTGCAGCATCGCTGATCTACTCGGTCTTTCTGACGGCGCACAGCCCGTCAGTCGCCTATTTTGTGACCCCGACCCGGGTCTGGGAATTCGCCGCCGGCGGCCTCGCGGCGCTTATTTTCAACGGACGGCAATACTCCGGGCGCCTGGCGACGGTTCTCGCCTGGGCCGGAGTTGCCCTGATCGCGTACGCTGCACTGGCGTTCGACGGCGCCACGCCCTTCCCTGGCTGGACGGCCATGCTTCCGGTGCTGGGCACAGTCCTGGTGTTTATTTGCAGCGGAAATACCGCCCGGATGACAGCCCGCTGGTGGCTTTCGCGTCGCCCCGCGATCTTTATAGGCGACGTGTCCTATGGTATCTATCTCTGGCACTGGCCGCTGCTCGTCGTTCTGCCGTTCGTCCTACGCCATGAACTGGGGGCCTTGGAGAAGCTGCTCATATTGCTGGCTTCAACCGTGCTGGCATGGATCACCAAATTGTCCGTTGAGGATCCCTTGCGGCGTGGCCGGTTGCTGAAGAAATCCCTGCGGGCTTATCTGTTCGCCTCAGTCGGCATGGTGATCACTGTCGCAATGTGTTTCGGCCTGACAGCGGCCGCCTATTCTGAATCGAGCCCGGACCGCTCATCAGAACTTGGCGCCTGCTACGGCCCCGGCGCGCTCGAACCAGCCAACGGCTGCGGTCCAGTGATCGGGAAGGAAGCGCCCAGTCCTGCGCCTGCCCTGATCGCCAAGGAGAACACGCGTCCGCCGCACCCTGGATGTGAGGCTGGAGCGGTTGGCACTGACTTGGTGAGCTGCGACCTGGGCGTGGACGCTTCGAAGGCACGCGAAACCGTGGCGATTGTCGGCGACTCGCACGCTACCGCCTGGGTGCCTGCCCTTGAGGCTCTGGCAAAAGACCGCGGCTGGCACATCCGGACTTACACTAAGAGTTCCTGCCCCGTTACTTCGGCCGTCCGCGTGCTGCCCTCCGAGAAGACCGATTCAAACCAGCGCGATTGCCTGGCATGGGGTCAGAAGGTAGCCCGCGACTTGGCCCGGGACGATACCGTGACCACGGTCTTCGCTGCGTCCTATTCGACTGCCTACTCATTCGAATCCCCGAACGCAAGGTCGTTCAGTGATCCCGCTACTGACGGCTTTGTCGCGGTGTGGCACCAATGGCTCGCGGCGGGAAAGCAGGTCGTGGCTTTCGACGACGTCCCGCGGACAACCGGGGAATATGTTCCCACCTGCCTGGCGCGCCAGCAAGATGCTCTCGCCTGTGCCGTTCCAGTGGACAAGGCGATACCGGCGAACACGGCCATCACGAATGCGGCGAAAGCCGCATCCTCTGAAGGGGTCAAGCGCATATCGCTTCGGAATCAGTTCTGCGACGACAAGCTCTGCTACCCCGTCGTTGGAGAGACGATTGTGTACCGGGACTATTCACACCTCAGTGCTGAATACGCACGTGCCTTGGCACCATACATCGCCAAACAGCTTCCGTAAGGCCGAACCGCACGCACAGTCCCGGAGTTGGAAAGACCCCTCGCCGCCTGTCGATGAGGCAGCGAGGGGTCAGATGCGTTCGATCCAACGCGCGGTGGGGATGCTGCGGCGGACGAGCCGCCGCAGCCGGTTCAGGCGTTCCCGGCGTAGCCGTAGGGGTTTGCACTCTGCCAGCGCCAGTGGTCAGCGCACATCTGCGCCAGGTCACGATGGGCGGACCATCCCAGATCGGCCAGGGCCGCCGAGGCGTCCGCGTAGCTCACGGCCGCGTCCCCCGGCCGGCGGGGTGCGAACTCATAGGGAACCGGATGGCCTGCAGCAGCACCGAAGGCCTCGATGACCTCCAGGACGGACGAACCGCGGCCGGTCCCAAGGTTCCACCGGAACGAGCCGGTCTTCGTCTGCAGGTAGTTCAGAGCTGCCAGGTGCCCGGCCGCCAGGTCCATAACGTGGATGTAGTCACGGACCCCGGTTCCGTCCGGCGTCGGGTAGTCGTTGCCGAACACCATGACCTTCTCGCGGCGTCCCACCGCAACCTGCGCGACGAAAGGCAGCAGGTTGTTGGGGATACCGTGGGGGTCTTCGCCGATGCGCCCTGATTCGTGCGCGCCGACGGGATTGAAGTAGCGCAGCAGCGCGATGCTCCACCGCGGGTCCGCTGCGCTCAGGTCGGACAGGATGTCCTCGATCTGCTCTTTCGTCCGGCCGTAGGGATTAGTTGCGTCCAGCGGGGACTTCTCGATGAGGGGAACGTGTTCCGAGGCGCCGTAGACGGTGGCCGATGAACTGAAGACCAACCGCCGGACGCCTGCCTTCTCCATGCTCTCGAGGAGGTTGAGTGTGCCTGCCACGTTGTTCTTGTAGTACCAGAGCGGTTTCGCCACCGACTCACCGACGGCCTTCAGGCCCGCGAAGTGGATGACGGCGCCGAAGCCCCCCTCGGCGAAGACCTGGTCGACAGCCTCGGCGTCGAGCAGGTCGGCCTCGCGAAACTCCACCTCCCTGCCGGCGAGTTGTTCAACACGGTGGACTGCCTCGATGTTCGAGTTCATGAGGTTGTCCAGTACGACGACCTCATGTCCTTCCTCAAGCAGGCACAGAGCCGTGTGTGATCCGATGTAGCCGGCGCCGCCGGTGACCAAAACCTTCATGGCCCTCATTTTATGCGGGGCGGGGCAGTGTCGTTAACCAAGCCGCGCGTCCCGCCCCACGCCTGACAAGAGGTTCCGGCCGGCGGGCCTCGGTAACAGGCATCACACAAGCATCATTAGAAACATCAGCATCTTCAGTGTTAGGATGGCCGCCTACATCGCCGCCGGCGTGGTGGGACTCAAGACGGCGAAGACGTCAGCCACGAGCCGGCTCTCTGCCCGGAATTTGAAGGCTACGGAGTATTAGATGCAGTGTTCCCTTAACAACAAAATCTCCGCGTCTCTCGCCATAAAGGTGAAGCGGCTTGGACTCGTCGGCGGCACGGGGCTCCTTTCCGCGATGCTCTGTCTCGGCAGCGGGCTTCCCACCCAGGCAGCCCAGTCCCCGGCGGACCCGGCCACACCCCCTGTGCCGACAGCCTCTTCGTTGCCCTCACCCACCCCGTCAAGCACCCCCGCTGCCTTTCCCTCCCAGACAGCCCCGGCAGAGAGCGCGCCGAGCCCGGTCCAGGCGAACCAGCCTGATCCGGCACAGGTCGATATGACGGCCCTTCGGGCGGAAATCGGTAAGAACGGCGCCTACATGGGCCAGGGCCTAAAACGGCGCGCCGCGACGTTCGCGCAGAAGTCCACCGCGTCGTCCCTGAACGCGATCTCCACCGAGGCAGCAAACACCTGGATGGCACCTGGCGTGCAGGGCCTGGACGTCAGCAGCCATCAGGCCACCGTCAACTGGGCGGCGCAATACAGCATGGGTGCGCGCTTTGCATACGTCAAGGCTACGGAGGGGACGACGTACACGAACGAGTCCTTCGGTTCCCAGTACGGCGGAGCACTGGCGTCCGGAATGATCCGCGGCGCCTACCATTTCGCCCTGCCTGGTGTTTCAACGGCATCGGCACAGGCCGACTTCTTCGTCAATAACGGCGGTGGCTGGAGCGGTGATGGCAAGACCATGCCCCCGCTTCTCGATATCGAGTACAACCCCTACACCTCGCTGGGAAACACCTGCTACAACATGAGCCAGGGCGCGATGGTCAACTGGATCGCCGCCTTCTCCAACAGGGTCCTTGCCCGGACCGGGCGGCTTCCCATGATCTACACGACCACCGACTGGTGGACCCAGTGCACCGGCAATTCCGGCGCCTTCAGCAACCAACCTCTCCATCTGGCTTCCTATTCGCGGTACGTGGGATCGATGCCCAATGGCTGGGGCACCTACAGCGTTTGGCAGTACAGTTCCACCGGGCCTTTCGCAGGCGACTCCAACGCCTGGAACGGGGATCTTGCCAGCCTCCAGAAGTTCGCTTCCACGGCAGACGGCACCGTCCCAACACCGTCCATCACCTCTCTGGGCGACGTGGTGGCGGCGGACTCCGCCGGTGTCCTGTGGGACTATCCGGCAACGGGAAGCGGGACATTTCGCGCCCGGAGGCAGATCGGCGTTGAATGGACCGGGCTGCGGTCCATCAACGCCATCGACTGGAACGCCGACGGTGTCCTGGACCTGGTGGCACAATGGAAAACGGGGCGGGTCAACGTCTATCTGGGGATCGCCAGCGGCGGGTTTGCGACGGGACCGGTCCTCGCTGCCTCCGGCTGGGGCAACTACCAGCTGACCATCGGCTATTGGTTCAACAGCAGCTATTATCCCCAGATCATCAGCCGAGACGATTCCGGTGTCCTGCGGCTGTGGAACAACACATCCGGCGCTGGTGTCAGCGGAGGAACGGCAGTCGGCCAGGGCTGGGGCGGCCTTAACCTGACCATGATCGATTTCGACGGCGACGGCAGCCAGGACATCCTGGCCCAGAACCCTGCCGGGGCGATGCTGCTGTACCGGACGAACGGCGCCGGCTCATTCATTTCCGAACCCCGCAAAACCATTGGCAGCGGCTGGAACGGCATGACGAGCGTCACTGTTACAACGAATTTCAAGGGGACCGGAACCAACGGCCTGATGGCCCGCACCACCGCCGGACAGCTTTACTACTACCCGGTGCCCGGCACCTCGACATGGGGCCCGGTCACGTCCATAGGTACTGGCTGGGCCGGCTACCTTATTGCCGGCGGCGAAGCGATCAACGCCGCTCCGGCCCCGACTCCCCCCGCAGCAGCTACGCCTTCGATCACCTCGGCCTCCGACGTCGTCACCGTTGATGCCGCAGGCAACCTCTACCGGCGAAGCTCGGGAGCCGGAACGCTGGGTACCGCCAGCAAACTCGGCGCCGGATTTACCGGGCTGACGTCCATTCACGTCGTTGACTGGAACGGTGACGGCATACAGGACCTGGCAACGTTGAACACAGCCGGGCAGTTGGGCGTACAGCTTGGACTGGCGGCCGGAGGATTTGCCGCAAGGACTGTCCTGGCGTCCGGACTTGGCGGAGCAGATCTCACGTTCGGGCCATGGCTCAGGGCCTCAAAGTATCCGGGCCTTGTCATCCGCACCGCCGACGGCACGCTCCAGTTCCGCGCGAACCCCTCGGGAGGCGCCCTCGCAGCTGCAACCACCCTCGGCTCAGGTTTCGCACGAACGGATGTCTCCATGGCAGACGCGGACGGTGATGGCAACCAGGACGTTGTGGCAGTCGACTACCTGGGCCGGATGACGCTGTACCGTTCCGGCGGGACGGGCACATTGATCGCCGAAGCCCGCCAGCTCCTGGCGACGGGATGGAACACGAAAAACAGCATCAGCCCCATCAAGGGCTTTGCCTCCGCCGGTTCCAATGGCCTGCTTGCACGGGACCGGACGGGTGAACTGGGCTACTACCCGCTGGCTGCGGGCACCCTGGGCGCCAAGTCAGTGCTGCCGTCCGGCTGGAACGGGCTGCTCATCGCGGGAAGCGGGCTCCTCACCCCCGAACTGGCGATCACCAGCCGCGCAGATGTACTGACAGTCGACGGCGCGGGTGGACTCTGGAACCGTCCGGCCCGCAACTCATCCTTCGGGAACCCTTACCAGGTTGGCGTTGGCTGGTCCGGCATGAAGTCGCTGAATGTCGTGGACTGGAACGGCGATGGAGTGACCGATGTCCTCGCGCAAAGGTCCAGCGGCGCACTGACCCTTTTCCCGGGCTCAGCATCCGGTGGCTTCGGTGCCGCCGTCACGGTCGCGCCGTCGGGCTTTGGCCAGACTACCTTGGTGGCCGGCAAATGGGTTTCCGGGTCCCGGTACCCGGGACTGGTCGGGTACGGCGCTGACGGGGCGCTGAATTACTGGGCGAACCCGGCGGGAGGAACCGTTGCCGCCCCTGTCCGTATCGGGGCCGGCTGGTCCGGCCTCAAACTGGCCATGATCGACTTTGATTCGGACGGAAAGCAGGACCTGCTCGCCGTCAACTCCGCCGGCGCCATGAAGCTTTACCGCTCAACGGGCGCCACCAGGTTCATCACGGAGACCAGGCCGACTGTCGGAACTGGTTGGCAGGCGTTCCGACAGTTCTCGGCGGCCCAGGGATTTGCTGGTTCGGCCAGCAAGGGCATGATGGCGCTACAGTCCACCGGGCAGTTGCGCTATTACCCCGTGGTGGCCGGAAGCCGGTGGGGCGCCGCCTTCAACGCCGGATCTTTGGGGACCGCACCGACCGTCTCGTACTCGTCGGCTGCAGGTTAGAATCCTCTGCGCCAAAGGAAGGCGGCCCCTCGGTGATCATCCGGGAGGCCGCCTTCCTTTGTTTTTCGCCTAGGCTGGGCCGCTCCCCGGTCAGGCCCTTGCGGTCTGGGTCGTCACGATGTCCTCCACGGCCTGCTGCCATGCCAGCACCTGGGATTCGGCCGAGAGCGGACGGGCCGCTGCGTCTGCCGCCTTCTTCCACTCCGCAATCGTCTCAGCCGTCAGGCCGTGCAGCGTTTCGCGCAGCGACGCGGCGGAAAAATCAGGTGTCACCGCACCAAGGCCATGCTGCTCCACGAGTGCGACCATGGCCGGTGACGGGCCCACGATGAGTCCGATGCGCGCTTGCACTGCTTCGAAGAACTTGTTCGGCAGGGCGTTCTTGAGGTTGAAGTTCGTGGGCGGCAGGAACACCAGGGAAACGTCGTACTCGCTGAGGGTGGAGACGAGCTGGTTGTAGGGCACCGGTTCACGGAACCGAATGGCCGGCACCGCGGCCGCCTTGTCCTTCAGCTCAGCCACGTAGTCGGGTTCGTTGGGCATAACGATCATGTCCAGCGTCAGCCAGTCCGGAGCGTCGCGCATGGCTTCAATGAAGTTTTCGAGCTTGCGGTAACGCTGGCCCGCAGCGCTGTGGATGAGGCGGACCGGGGTGCCCACAGGACGGACTTCACGTTCGGAGTATGGTGCCGCATTGGTCACCACGCCCGCTGCCACACCGTAGTCCTTCGTGTATTCGTCCGCTATGCCCTGGGAGACGGTGGTGACCGACTTGGCCAAAGGCAGGTAGCGCCGGCAGAGCCAGCGCATGAACGGTGCAACGAAGAGCCGCCATTTGAGGTCGTCCTCTTTTTCGCGGGGTGCGAATTCGTGCAGGTCTGCATGGACGCCCAGCCGGGGCTGAAGTTCCAGCGCCAGCGGGAGCGTGTTCAGGTCGTTGGCCAGAATTACGTCGAATTCTCCGCGCGGAAGAATACGGCGGGCAGCTGCAACGGCGCTCAGCCCGTTGTAGACGCGCGGATAGCGGCGCGTGACCAGGCCCAGCTTGTCGGACGGCCAGCCGCGGGAATCGGCGGGCAGCGCGAAATGGCTGTCCGCGCCGTCCGGAGCATCGCCGTAGCCGCACGTTGACACGCGGTACTTCCCCTTGAACAGCTCAACCTGCTTGAGGACCCTGGGATCCGAACGAATGGGTGAAAAGGTCAGGATCAACAGTGAGGGCAGCTCAGTCATATGGTTCATTATCCCAGACACCTGTGGTGGAAAGTGGCCGGAGGGACATGCCTGCAGCACGGGCGGCACAGGAAACACCCCACCGGTTGGCCTAGAAAATGCTGCGCAGCAGGGGAACCTGGCGGGCAGCGGCCGAGACAGCGAAGCTTCCCACGAGTGTGGCCGCGTAGGCGAGCACCATGGCCTTAATTGACATTCCGGCGGCCACCGCGGGGAATTGCAGTCGGATGGCTTCGAAAATGACCAGATGCACCAGGAAGACGCCGAAGGTTGCGTTCGACAGTACGGTCAGCGGTTTACCGGCCCGCTTTACCGTTAGGCGGGAAGCCAGCGACAGAGTCACGACAAATACGCCCAGCGCCGCCAGTGCGACGCCGATCCCGAGATAGGAGACGGAAACGACCGCATCCAGAAGGCGGATTTCTCCCTTGTTGCCGTAGTGCCAGACCGTTCCGGCGATGATAACGGCAGTTCCGATGGCGGTCACTGTCAGCTTCGTCCCGGTGAGGCGGACGTTCCGCAGCGCGTATCCAGCCAGGAAGTAGCCCACGTAGGGCATCCAGTGCGTCAGGAAGTTGAGTCGGACGGGACTCGCGACGCCGAAAAGGCCAAGTACACCGGGAAGCATGTAGAAGAGCAGCGACGCGCCGAGAAAAGCCGCGGCCGCCTTCACGGCCCGGGACTGGCCGCCTCCGCGCAGGAACCCGGCGAGCACCGGGGCCACCGCGTACAGCCCGGCGATAAGCCAGAGAAAGTACAGCTGCGTGAACACCGAGCCGTCGACCAGCAGCTGGAGTGTCCGCTGCGGGGTCAGGTCCTCGCCCCGCATCCACAACCGTACTCCGACGAGATAAATAAGATTCCAGGCGACGACGGCGGGAACCAGCCGCATTGCCCGGCGCCGGTAGAACAAGCCCGGCTGTTCCGCCGCCATCCTTGAGCCTAGGATGAGCGCCCCCGAGATCATGACGAAGACGGGAACAACCCAGATCCAGCTCACGTCCAGCACTACGGCGATCCACCATGGCCGGCTCTCGCGTGGTGCCCGGCCAAGCACGTAGCCGAAGACGTGGATCGCGACCACTCCGCAGATGCTCCCGATCCGGAGAGTGTCCAGGCCATATTCGCGCGTGCGCGCGGTTTCCGGAGCCGGAGCCGCAGTCCGGGGCGCGCCGGACACAATGGGCATTACTGCCCTCCGTGCGCCGGCGGGGTCAGGCGCCGGGCGGGCTCCGCTTCCTTGCTCTCCAGGCTATCGTCACGGCCGGGTGGCGGCGTTTCGTCAAGTGCGATCCGGCGGGAGAGCTTGGTCAGGGTGGATTCCATGTGGCGGAACCGCTGGTAGGTCGTGGCCATGAAGACCAGGAAACTCACGATGAGGCCATACAGCACCAGGTCGGTTCCGCGGCCAATGCCGAGCAGCCGGGCCACGCGGGTCAGCAGCTCCGGGAAGAAGATGGACAGGGCTGCAACGCAGGCGAAAAGAACCAGCATGATGCGCCGGATGGCGAGATGCCTGGCATTGGAGCCGCCGCGCATCAGGGCCAGCGACACTATGACGACGGCAAGGACGAGAGCTACCTGGACAATGATCTGCACAATTTCACCTAAAGAAGAGGTCGGCGACGATATTGACCGAGTTCAGCAACGACTGGCCTTTGGATTTGGAGTAGTCCGTGTAGATGATCTCCACCGGGTGCTCCACCCAGCGCGGGTTCATCTCCGCAAGCTGATGGACCAGTTCGGAGGCGTGGGCCATCCGGTTCTGCTGCAGGTGAATGTTCCGGGCGACGTTGGGGCTGAAAGCCCGAAGGCCGTTGTGGGCATCCGTCAGGGCCATACCCGTGGACATTCGGGACTGAACCGCAGCCGTGCGCAGTACGAGGCGCTTCAGGGGTGAGAGCTTCGTGCGGTCATCCAGGAACCGGGATCCCAGGACGACGTCGGCCTCGCCCGAGCGGATTCGGTCCGCCATGGCCATCGCGTCAACAACGCGGTGCTGGCCGTCGGCGTCGAAAGTAACAATGCAGTCCAATTGCGGGTCCTGCAGCGAATACTCGATTCCGGTCTGCAGAGCCGCGCCCTGGCCGAGGTTCACCGGGTGCTGGACAACGACCGCCCCGGCCTGGCGCGCCACGTCCTGCGAGCCGTCGCTGCTGCCGTCATCAACACAAACAACATGCGGAAATTCTTCCCGCAGCCCCTCGATGACAGTGCCGACGACGGACGCCTCGTTGTACATGGGTATGACTATCCAGGTTCGACTCACCCGTCAAGTATTCCACAGGCGGCATGGCCGCGGTTCATCACGGGATCGGCCGGCAGGTCACTGCCGGACGGTCTCCCTGAGCGCGTGCAACATGGCGATGGGGCCATGCGCCAGGCCTGCCGCGGTCCGGTTCCTGAGCTGCCATACGGAACGGTCTGCGGTGAGGTCTGCAGCCACGACGACGTCCGAATCCCGGAATGCCTGCTGCAAATCGGCCCGTCGCGCCAAGGCCCTGGCAAGGCGTCGGGATTCGACGTTGTCGCGCATGAGCCGGCCGGCGATGCCAACGGGACCTGGCTTGACGGCAGCGGCTGCCAGCAGCGCATCGAGCCTGCTGACGCCCTGCTTGAGCAGCGGCACGACGCGGAGGCGATCGTCCGGCACTGAGACGGCAAAACCGCCGTCGGACACGAAGACAGCTGTGCCGGTGACCTGTACGGCCTGGTGGCCAATGGCCCCAACGGCCCGCTTCCACAAGTCATCGATGACCGCCTGCGGGTGGCCGCTGCGGCCGACGATGATGCTGACGTGCAGCCGCTTGGCGGAAGTCATGCCTGGGTCCTTTCCTCTGCGGCAGGTCGCCGTATGGCATCCTGCCCCGCAATGTCCCGAAGCTCGGCGATGACCGGCTCCAGAATGGTGCTGCGGAGGAACTGCTGGCCGTAAATCCAGGCAGCCTCCCAGCGTTCCGGGTCCGGGTCCTGCAAAGCGGCGGCGCAGTCACGCAGGGCATTGGCTATACCCTCGGGCGTCAGCTCCTTCGCCGGGAACCAGAGCGGGTAGTCGCGAAGGAGGTCTGTCGCTGCGTTCTCCATGTCGTGGACGGAAACGATAGGCAGTCCGGTGGCCAAATACTCGGCCGTCTTGCCGCCGGTAACGTACTTTCCGTTCGAAAGCAGGAGAATAAGGGCATCCACGCTTCCATAGAAGTCAGCAACCTCACGTTTGGAGATGGGCCCGTCGTAGCGCAGGCCAGCTACACCGTTTCCACCGAAAATCTGGAGAACTTCCGCGCTGGCGGCTCCTGATGCGCTGAGTTTTCCGCGGAAATGCACTTCGGCCTGCGGACTGTCCGGCCCGAAGGCTGAGCCCCAGCCGTCCAGGAATTCCTGCAGCGGCATGTTCACGTATTGGAGCGTGCCAAGGTAGCCAAAGGTCGGACGTTCCGTTGAGCGGACCGCTGGCCTGGCGTGGCCGGGCTGAGGGTCGAAGCCGTTGGCCACGACGCGCATCAGGTGCGCTGACCCAGGATAGCGGCGTGCGTATTCGTCCCGGATTTGGCTGTTGACGAACCAGACCTGCGCGGCATCGCGCAGATATTCGGCTTCACGCTTCCCCACGGCACTGTCCGGAGTAAAGTCTTCGGCCCCGGAGATGGTATTGAAGGCCCATGCGTCGCGGTAATCCATCACGTAGGGAACACCCTCAAGGGCCCGGGCAACGCCGAATGCAACGTACGGGCTGGCAGACGCCATGACCATGTCGACAGGCTTCTCCGCATGAATGCTCCGGGCGGCCTCGCTGGCGGGCTTCAGCCATGCTCCGTGGAAATCCTCAGGGAAGTCCCGGCGGCTGCGGCGGCGCAGGGCATCCTTCCACAGGTAGGGAGCCTCGATTCTGAACCTCGAGTACCGGCGCAAGTCTCCCTTCGCGGGTTCCTCTGCGCCGCCGTCGTTCACCGGGACAATGCGGATGGCCGGGTGGACGGATTCCGCTAGTTTTTCGTCCACGCCGGAAATCTGGGACCAGACCTTGGGGTCCACTGTGACAACGGTGACATCCCACCCGTCCTGGGCAAACGCATTGGCTACCGCGGTGCAGCGGTAAACGGATGATGCGGTACTGGGGGGAAAGGCGAACGCGATATAGAGCAGGTGTGGCCGGGTCATACTCCGACACCCAGCACTTTGGCGTAGCCGGCGTCCAGCCTGGGGAGGAGGGCGGCGGCACCGTGGAACTTCGACACATAGGTGCGGCCGTCCAGCTTGCGGGATAGCGCTTCGGGATCCGCCAGGCTATCGCACACGGCCGGCCCTATGTCGGACCTGGCAACGTTGACCGCTGCCTGTTCATCCGGATACCCGGCAACAGAGTCAGCAAAAACCAAGGGAACTCCAATCCCCATTGCCTGCAGCTCGCTCAGGCCGAGGACGCCGGTCATCTGTCCCACCGCAATGTGGGCCGTTGCAAGCTCCGCGAGGAAGAGGGACTTGGACATCTTTGGCAGGAGCCTGATGCCCAGGGCGGCAGCCTCCGGAGCGCGGTCACCCCAGTCCAGCCCGACGACGTCCACGTCACCCGCAGCGCCGACCGATGACATCACGTCGGAGGCCGCCTGCAGCAGGGCGTCGCCACCCTTGGACTCGTCCCACCGCGACGGAAAAAAGACCCTTGGCTTGGCTGCAGGAGCCCAGGCGGGAAGTTCTTCCATATCCACTGGTGCCGGCAGGTACTCGGCATCCGGCCGCGCCTGCTCAGCCTTCTCCCGCAGGTCAGGAGTCGTGTACCAGACCTGGGAGGCACGGTCGATGTCCTCTTTGATCACCTTATGATGCTGTTCCTGCCAGTAATTTTCGCGAATATCAGTACCGTGAAGAGTCAGGGCATAGGGCCTGGCAAAAGTGCCCCGTGCCCACTTGGCGCGCCCGCCCATATTTACATGCCACACCTCGGTGCGGGGAAAGGCCACAGCCTGTTCCAGGCGGAACCGGTAATAGGCGGCCTTAGTGCCACCGCGAGCCCATGGGCCCTGGATGATCCGCCAGGGTTTGTTTTGGCGCCGGGCCTCATTCACAAAAGTTTGACCAACGTCGGCGCAGTCAAACAGCTGGGTCACACGGATTTGGTTGGTCATGTCCTTATCCTCTCATTGACGCCAGTAGTGAACGATTCCGTCCCCGCGCTCCCGGCATAGTGCGGCGCGTAGTATGGGGAGGGACTCTGCCCCTTCCGTTCTGGAGTAATTCTTGAGACAACTGCGCCGCACCATGCGCGAACTGCTGCCACTTTTGCCGATGAATGCGCGGAGGTTCCTCCTGCTTTTCGGCGTCCTCTCGGCTGTTCTGGCATTGCTCGACGCAGCGGCACTAGGTGTCTTCGCCCTCGTGCTGAACCAGATCCTCAAGGGCGGCGACATGGTCCTGCCGGTATTGGGGTCCATGAGCCAGGAGTTCGGGCTTCTGTTGCTTGTCTGTTCAGCCGCGGTGATGATTCTGAAGTCGGTGCTGAACATCTGGCTGCAATGGGTCTCCACACGGAGATTCGCGGACTATGAACTTGAGATCGGTACAACGCTTTTCCAGAGTTATATCCGTGCACCGTGGACAGAACGCATGAAGCGGTCCACCGCTGAACTGGTGCGAATGATCGATGTTGGCATCGCCAACACGGTTTCCGGAGTGCTCCTCCCGGCAGTCACCCTGCCGGCAATGGCACTGACCTTCGTCTCCGTACTGGTCGTCCTCATCGGTGCCTCGTGGCAGACCGCCGTGGCAACCCTCATCTACCTGGGCGCCATTGCCGCATTTCTCTACCTTTGGCTGTCCAAAAAGTCCTATGAAGCCGGCAAGGTGAACCGGGACGCTGCCATGCGCATGTCCACTCTTGTTTCCGAGATGCTGGCCGCATTGAAGGAGATCACTCTTCGGGACAAGGCGGAGGAGGTAGGCGGCATCGTCATGCAAAGCCGCGAGCGGGCGGCACGCTCCCGCTCAAATATTCGTTTCATGGGATCTGTGCCCAAGTTCGTGATTGATATGGCGCTTATCGGCGGTTTTCTTCTCATCGGCACCGTCGGCTACCTCATCGGTGGTATCGAGACCGCGATGTCATCTGTGGCCATCTTCGGCCTCGCCGGCTTCAAGATGGTCCCGGCACTCACGGCCATGCAGTCCCAGCTGACGGTGGTGCAGTCCACGCTTCCCTACACCGAAACGGTCATGGGGGACATCAAGGATGCGGCCGAATACCGCAAGCACGCGGAAAAGCTGGGCAGGACGCCCATCCGGCACGAGCCGAAGGTTCTGGAACTCAGGAACGTGGAGTTCACCTATCCGGGGGCCGGGCAGCCCGCCGTACGGAACATCAACCTGCAGCTGCCCATGGGCTCTTCCATTGGCGTGGTCGGGCAGTCGGGTGCCGGCAAGTCCACCCTGATCGATATCTTCCTGGGCCTGTTGACTCCCTCAGCCGGAACCATGACCCTTGACGGCGTCCCGCTCGAGGACGTGCTGGCCGACTGGCGCAAACGCGTGGGCTATGTGCCGCAGGAAGTCGCCATCTTCGATGGCACCGTGGCCCAGAACGTCGCCCTCACCTGGGGCACCGACATCGACGAAGATCGCGTACGCACCGCATTGCAGCGCGCCCAACTCCTGGAAACCATCGAATCCCGCAAGGACGGAATCCACGGCCGGGTGGGTGAACGCGGCCTGGCGCTCTCCGGGGGCCAGCGTCAGCGCCTCGGAATCGCCCGCGCCCTGTACATGGATCCGCTCGTCCTTGTGTTGGATGAGGCTACAAGTGCACTGGACACTGCCACTGAAGCGGCTGTGGCCAAAGCGATCAACGAACTGCATGGCGAAATCACCGTCATCTCCGTCGCGCACCGTCTGTCGACCATCCGAAACAACGATCAGGTGTGCTTCATGAAGGAGGGGACGATTCTTTCCCAGGGAACCTTCGACGAGGTTGTCCGGGCCAACCCTGACTTTGCCCAGCAGGCCGCTCTTGCGGGGCTGCACACCGAGGCGACCATTCCGACGCCCCGCTAAAGTGAGGGCTGTCCTCGTCTCATCGGCCCGAAATACGTTTGTACAGCGTGTCCAGCTTTGGGACATACGGTGCAGCATCGTAGCGAGGCACAGCCCAGGCCCGTCCGCCGAGCCTGGCAGACACCGCATGGGGGTCGTCCAGCGCGGCAACAATCTGTTCCACAGTCTCGCTGACGCTCCCTTCCATGACCGGGGGCACCGTACCGTCGTCGGGCCGTGGCAGCCGGGTTCCGACTGCTGCCACTGGCAGGCCGATGCACAAGGCTTCGAACTCGCTCGTCGAAAAGTAATTCGAGGCCTGGCCCACTCCGACCCACGCGCGGCTTAGCCGCTCGTAGTACTGCTCCCGGGGAAGCTTTTCCAGCATCCTGACCCCAAGCCGCTCAGCTTCCGCCGCTCCAGGTCCCCAATCCAGCCCTACGACGTCGGCTTTACCTTTGGTGGCCCGGCACAGTTCTTCCACCAGCTTGAGTTGGCGGTTTACGCCCTTGTCGTCGTCCCACCGCGAGATGAACAGCACCGTCGGTGGCCCCACAGGCGCCCAGGACGGCAACGCGGCAACATCAACCAACGACGGCAGGAACTCCGCGTCGGACCGGGCTGCCCGGGCGTCCTGCTCATTGTCTGTGTTCGCGTAAAAGACGTGTTCTGCCCCGTCGATGGCCCGCTGTATTTCGTCGTGGAACTGCCGGTCCTTCCACTGTCGCCTGATGTCGGAGCCGTGAAGCGTGAGCACGTACGGGCGCCGCGGCATGCCGCGTTCCCTGATCAGCCTGACGCTCGTTCCGTAGTGGACGTGCACGACGTCGGCCGCGCTGAGCCTGAGCGCCCGGCGCGCAACGAAGGGAATGAACCGTGCCCGGGCAAGGAGCGGGTTCGCCGGCGCGGCGGTCATGGGCCGGACCTGCTCCGGCGGCAGGTATGCCCATTCAATGCCGGCCCTCGCCGCGGCCCGCACCATGTTGCGGGCCACGAAGGCACAGTCGTTGAACTGAAGAACCTTGGGTTCGGACCTCAAGAAATTCCCTTCGCCTGGTTAGGTGGTCGGTTTTCAGGCACGTGCCAAGGCCGCCGTATAGGCACGGTCGAACAGTTCGCCCACGGCCTCCGGTGAGAACCTCTCCCGGATGGGACGCGCGATGTCCTCTGCAGGCACGTCCTTGAACGCATCCCTGGCGTCCAGCACTGCCCGTCCCAGCGATTCCGGAGAGACGTCCTCCACCAGCCTGCTGTTGTTGGCATCCGCGTAATCGCTAAAGCCGCCCACCCGGGTGGCAACCACGGCGCGGCCGGCCGCGAGGGCCTCGGCCGCTGACGTGAAGAAATTTTCCTGGGCCGTGGGCAGGAAGAACAGATCGGCGGCGGACAGATGCCGGGCCACGTCGGCTGGCCGGACCGAGCCTGCCAGCGTCACCCGGTCACCCAGGCCGAGCGCCGCAATCCGCGACTCGACCTCGGCCCGCAGGGGCCCGTCCCCCACCCAGGTCAGGTGGGCTTCAGTGCCGTGGTCCCTGAGCCAGGCGATGGTGTCCACCGCTTCCAGCGGCCGCTTCCGGGCGACCAGCCCCCCGACGGCAGCAAGGCGGAGGGGATTCCCGAATGAGGCTGGAACGACGGCGCCACGCCCTTTGACCACGCACGGCACCACTGCCGCCGCGCCGGGCCGTGCAAAGCGCTGCATTTCCGCGGTCAGCTGTCCGGTGACGCCGGTGACAACGTGCGGCAGCCGCAGAACCGCCCGGACTCCGGCGAGCTTTTCCCACAGGGGTGAGACGCTCGCCGGGTTGACCACGCCGTTCCAGTGCTCCGTGTGAACCCAGGCCGGTCCCCGGCCGGTAAGCGTCCGGGCAGCCCACGGCAGCATCGTGACGAGGATGGAGGAGAACGCCATGGTGTGGATGGCGTCCGCCCAGGCCATTTCGCGTGCCAGCGTCCGTGCCGCCTGCACGAGGGTGAACGGGCGTTTGGGATCGGCGGCAACGCGCCGCACCGGCGTTCCCTCCCACAGGCCGGACGCCTGCCCGGGCATGCCGAGCGCGCCCCCGAGCCTCACATGGACCACCCGTACGTCGTGTCCCCGGCCGCGGATGGCTTCCACGTGTTCGGCGTTGAAGGGCGCCTCGGTGGGGTTTTCGTCATGGGGGTACCACGTGGCAACTACCAGGATCTTCATGTGTTCCTTTGACGTGTCTGGAATTGTGCGGGTGCCTGGACTGGCGTCTAGACGAGGGCCGAGGCGCTCATGAACCGGAAGGGGGCTTCCGGGTGCAGCACCCTGGTGACGTCGCGGGGCACCCAGGTCTGCGGGCTGACAAAGCGGCGCCTGGCGTGGGCCAGGGATTTCATCACGTCCAGGTCCGGTTCTTCCCGGACGACGGCGTCGAGCAGCTTCCTGTCCGCCAGCGACAGCGGACGTGCGGCCTGCGGCGCCCTGAACAGCAGCTTCCGCACCTCCTGCGCCATTTCCCGCGCGTCTTCCGCGTCCCAGGTTCCGGCGTCCGCGCGCAGCAGGACGTGTCCAAAAACGTGCACGCGGATGATCTTGGTGACGATCGCCTCCCGGGCCCGCTGCGGAAGTCCGGCAAACCAGTCGGACAGCACGAGGTCGGTGGCGAAGGCCAGGTCCTCCTTGACCGGCCGCGGCGTGTGGGTCACCCGGACGGCTGCGTCGGCGTGCACCAGGTAGCGCGGCAGACCCCGGCCGTAGCTGATCTTTGCACCGGAAAACCACAGCTTCGCGGAAAAGGACTGGTCCTCCCCCGTCGCGTAGCGCGGCGGAAACGTGAGGCCGAGGTCGCGGACGAGTGAGAGTTTCAAAAGTCCCAGCGGTGCGGTCCGGTAGGTGAGCCGGTCCGCCACCGGGTCAAGGTGTCCGCGCCGGGTACGCCGGACCACGGGGGTACGGATCGTGCCGCCTCCGGCGTGCGCCATGGGGGCGATCAGGACGTCGGAGGCGTCCCGTTCGGCCGCCTCCACCCACTGCGCCAAGGCGCCGGGTTCGACGGAGTCATCGCTGCCCATGATGGCCACCCAGGTGCCGGTGGCCTGGGCAATGCCGTGGTTGAAGGGACCTGCCGGGCTTTTGATGCCGTCAGCGTAAGGCAGGAAGCGGACCAGATCCCGCTGCCCGCGGGCTACGCGCTGCCGGATCGGCTCCACGTCCGTGTTGTGGCAAACCACGTTAATCCGCAGGCGCCGCGGCGCTCCGGCCTCTACGGCCAGGCCGCCCTCCAGCAAGGACGCCACAGCGCGCCCTACCGGCCGGTCCGGGGTGTGCACGGCAATCACCACGTCGAGCAGCACGGAGTCCTGTGTTTCGTTGTCCACCCAGTAAGGTTATCGCGGGTCCAATGAAACCTTGCCGAGGAGCACGCACACCCCATGAGCCAGAGCATCGAAGTGGTCATTCCCGTCCATGATGTGCAACGACCCTTCAAACGCGCTGCCAGCTCCGCCCTGGACCAGCGCTCCGAGCTGTCCCGGCTGGGTGTTGAGCTGCGGGTGACGGTGGTGCTGCACAACCTCGGCGGCGCAGCCGGGGACACAACGGCTGCATCTGCTGCGGGCAATGAGTTCGACGGCGTCACCTGGCTGGCGTGCGACGACGGCGTGAGGTCCCCCGCCGGCCCCCGCAACCTGGCGCTGGACGAAAGCACGGCAACGTTCCTGAGCTTCCTCGACTCGGACGACTACCTGGAACCCGGGTCGCTGGCAGCATGGTGGAAGGCCGCCCAGCCGGACAGCGCTTCGGTGGTCATTGCTCCGCTGCGCACGCCGGAGGGAAGCATCCTGCCGGCGCCCCGCATCAGGCCCTCGAAGCCGGCGGTCCTCGATCCCCTCAAGGACGGGCTCGCCTACCGGAGCGTGCCGTACGGCCTGCTCCGGCGCTCAGCCCTCACCAACACTGGCTTCCGGTACGCGGAGGGGATGCGGACCGGCGAGGACATCGAAGCCACCCTGAAGCTCTGGTTCCGCTCAGGCCCCGTCCGCTACCCCTACGGCGCGCCCGCTTACCAGCAGACGGACGATTCCGGCGCCGGACGTGTCACCAGCTCCCTCACCAACCTGGCGGACGAACTCCAGTGGCTGGAACGGCTGCTCGATTCTGTTTGGCTCCAGCAGGCCGCCCTTTCCGAGCGGCGGGCCGTGGCACTGAAGATCTTGCGTGTCCACGGCATCGGCGCACTGCTCCGCCGCGGCGCCCCGGCCGGCGCGGCCGGCGCGGCTGGTCTCCCGGACGACGCCCTGTGGAACGAGACGGAACGCTCATACTGGGCGGACATCTCCTCACGGCTGTACGCATTTGCCAGCGGCTCCCTGCCGGAACTGAGCCGCCGGGACGCGGAACTGACACAGGCAGCCGCCGCAGCGGCAGATGTTCAGTCGCTGCGCACCGCCGTCGAACGCCACCGGAGCACGGGCCGCCTGGGCGACCTCGTCCCGGTGGCCCCCGCGGCGATCCTGTCCCGGGACTCGGTGCTGCGGCATTACCTGACGGAGCGGCTGCGCGCCCGGGCCGGGGTCTTTTCCCGGTCCTGACAGTGCGGTCCAAATGCTGCACTGGCGGCCCCGGGCGGAAATCCGTGCGGCCTGCAACTAAACTGGAACCCATGCGAATTCTCAGCGTCGTTGGCGCACGTCCCCAGTTTGTGAAACTTGCGCCGATTGCGGCGGCCATGGAAGGTCGGGCAGAACACCTGATCGCCCACACGGGCCAGCACTATGACGAGCTCATGAGCGATGTGTTCTTCCGCGACCTCGGCATCCCCGCACCGGACTTCAACCTTGGAGTGGGCTCCGGCAAGCACGGGGCCCAGACCGGTGCCATGCTGCACGGGCTGGAAGAAATCCTGGAACAGTCCGCCCCTGACTGCGTCCTGGTGTACGGCGACACCAACTCCACCCTGGCGGCGGCCATCGCCGCCATCAAAATGCACATCCCCGTTGCGCACCTCGAGGCCGGACTGCGGTCCTTCAACCGCCGGATGCCCGAAGAGCACAACCGGGTCCTGACCGACCACAGCGCCGATCTCCTGCTCGCCCCCACCGAGGTGGCCGTCAAGCACCTCGCCACCGAGGGCCTCGCCGAGCGGACCGTCCTGGTGGGCGACGTCATGACCGACGTCCTCTTCAAGGTCCGCGACATGCTCGACGGCGGCGACCAGCCCCTGCCGGTCGACGCGGCTCCGGGCGAATACTACGTCTGCACCATCCACCGGCCGGACAACACGGACTCCCCGGAACGCCTGGCCGCCATCGTCGGGTCCCTGGCCAGCCTGGAGAAGCCGGTATACCTGCTGGCCCACCCCCGGCTCGTCAACCTGGCAGCCAAGCACGGCCTTGAGCTGGAGCAGGGCTCGGTTCGGGTTGCCTCCCCGCTCGCCTACCCGCAGCTGGTCCACGCCGTCCGGAACAGCGCCGGCGTCATCACGGACTCCGGCGGACTGCAGAAGGAAGCCTTCCTGCTCCGCACCCCCTGCACGACGATCCGCCCTGAAACCGAGTGGGTGGAGACCGTGGAACTGGGCTGGAACGTGCTGGTGAGCAAGGACCTCAGCATCCTGGCCGACACCGTCCGCCGCCCCGCGCCTGCCGCGACGGACGCCACTCCGTATGGCGACGGCCACGCCGCCGACCGCACCGTGGAAGCCCTGCTTCAGGCCTTCGGAAACTGACACCGGTTTAAGCAGAAGACCTCCGGAACAGGCGTCCACAGGATGCCCGTTCCGGAGGTCTTTTGCTTGGGGCTGCTAGCTGCAGGCCACCACTTTGAAGAGCTTTGCGTTGCCCTGCTGGTCCACGAGCTTTACCGCGCCCGAGGATGAGAGGTTCTGCAGGCCGGGGTATGTCCGGCTTTCGGGGTGGTTGAGGAGATACTGCGTACCGAAGTCCAGGGCGTAGGACACCTTGGTCGCCTTCACGGCGTCACACACCGCGGGTGAGGTATCGGCATCGGCCAGCGATTGGGCCACAGTACGCATGCTCTTGGTTTCGCGCTGGCCCATGTGGAACTCCAGCACCTTCCGGTCGGAGAAGGCGTACGCCAGGGCCCCGCCGTTCCAGGGGTTCACGGCGATGACGGCGTCCTCGGGCACTTCGGATCCCAGACGCGCCAGCAGCGCGTACTCGTCCGAGGACAGGATGGAATCCTTCGTGTCCCGTTCAAAGAAGTACTGGCTGGACGCCACGTACCCGCGGACCGGACCTGCCTGCGTTGCCCATCCCAGTGCGAGGCAGACCGCCAGGATGCCCGCGAAACCCGCAACACCTGTCAGCCGCATGCGGCGAACGCCATCGGGCTGCAGTTTCAAAGCCAGGACGCCGGCTGCTGCCTTCAGCGTATCCGCTGTCGCCAGCACGCCCAGCGCCGCCAGGACCACGGCGAAGATCGGAAGATAGGCCGCGAGCCGGTAGGTGTCCTGGTACCAGGTGCCGGTGAAGAATGCCCGCGCCCAGCCCGCCGCAAATCCGGCGTCCACGACGTAGAGGAACCCGGCCACGAGGTAGCACCCGAGCAGCCACAGCTGCGCGCGCCGGCGGACGATCCTGGCCGCGCCAATCACCGCCAGGACGGAGATGATGAGCGTGACATCGGTTTTCATGGGGCCGTTCGCAATGACTTCGCCGATGGCGCCCGCGACGGTCTGGTGCGGCGTCCATCCGTTGTACGGCGCCGGGCGCAGCTTCTGCCAGGCCACCACAACGGCCGCGGCAGCCGCCACCGAGGCCACAGCAACCAGCACAAATTTGGCCGGTGATGCCTTGGTCCGGATCATCTCCCGGACATAAAGGAAGAGCCGGGCAAGGACAATGGGGATGCTGAAGGCCAGAAGCGCGTTGACGGCGCTCATGTGCGAAAGTGCCAGGCCCGGAACGGCCAGCAAAAGCGCCAGCCAGGCGCGCAGTGGAGGTTCGCGGAGCGTCCAGGACAGGCGGCAGACAAAAATCACCGCGGCGACGCCGGCCGGAAGGGCACTGACCGAGAGCAGGTTCGGAAAGAGCGGTCCCCACACCAGCAGCAGGTAAGGGAACGCGAGGAATCCAGCCGACATGACGCCTGCGGCCATCAGGCCGATCGGACGTGGGCCGATCACAACGCGCGTCAGGAACACCACGGAAACGGGCCAGATGACCGCCGAGGCCACGAGGTTCACGGCGTTCACCGAGACCGGGACGGACGCGCCCGTGAGCTGTGTGACGAGCGCGGCCAGTGAATGCCACACGGCAGGGTACACCGAGGACAGTCCGCCGGTACCGCCGGCCATGCTGCCGAGGTTCAGGGTGGAGGCGTTGCCTGTGTCCAGGATGAAGCGGACGGCGTTCAGGTGAAAAACGTTGTCATAGCGCTGGGAGATATTGTCCGGTTCGCCGATCAGCTGGATGACCCGCCGGGCGATGAGCAGCGCCCCGACGGCAATGCCGAGGGCCCCGGCAACAAGGGTCGGCCAGCCGTCCCCCTGCTGCACTGCCTGCCGCAGTGATGTGCGCTCCCCGCGCTGCCATGGCCGCCGGGTTATGGCCCAGGCTGCCGCAGATGCCAGGACGGCCGTCACGAGGACGACGCCGATCCCCCACCCCACGCCGAGGAACGGTGCCAGTACGGCGCCGACGCCGGCAATGGACAGGGACAGCACCGGCGCGAGTCCCAGCAGGCTGGTCCGCCGGAACCCGAGGGACCAGGCAAGCGCTGCACCGGGCAGCAATACGACGGCTGCGGCAGCGAAAAGGGCCGGCAGCGATGTCAGCCAGGACAAATTTCCTCCAAGAATGTTTACGGATCGGGCCGGGGCTGCCCGGACCGTTGCTAGTTGCCGCGGAGGCGGCTGATCACGTCCGCCACGGGGCCGTCCATGATGACCCGCCCGTGCTCCAGAAGCACTCCGCGGTCGCAGACATGGGCAACAAGGTCGAGGTCGTGGCTGACCACCACCAGCGTCTTGCCTGCCGCCGCGAGTTCCTTGATCTTGGCGAGGCACTTCTTTTGGAACGGTTCGTCGCCCACGGCCAGGATCTCATCGACCAGGAAGACGTCCGGGTCCGTGTGCACGGCTACCGAGAACGCCAGCCGGAGGTACATTCCCGAAGAATAGAACTTGACCTCGGTGTCGATGAACTCCCCGATCTCGGCAAACTCGACGATGGAGTCGAACTTTTCCTTGATCTGGGCCTCCGTCATCCCGAGGATCGCCCCGTTGAGGAAAACATTGTCCCGCCCCGAGAGGTCCGGGTGGAAACCGGCGCCGACCTCGATCAGGCCGGCCACCCGCCCGCCGGTGCGGACCGTGCCCGAATCCGGAAGCATGACCCCCGAGATGTGCTTGAGCAGTGTCGACTTTCCGGAGCCGTTCAGCCCCAGCAGCGCCACTGTCTCACCGTGCTCGACGTCGATGGACAGGTCGCTGAGGGCATGGAACTTCTTCGACAGATCACCTTTGCGGCCCCGCAGGAGCCACACCAGGGCTTCCTTCAGTGACCGGGTGTGCCTGAGCACGAACTGCTTGTTGATGTTGCGGATTTCAATTGCGGTGCTCACGTCTCACAGCTCCTGTGCGAAGCGGCCCTCGAGCCGCCGGAAAGTCCACTGGCCGAGGAAAAGGATGGCAAGCGAGACCAGAATTCCCACCGGCACCCACAAGGTAACCAGGTTGGGCGGGCTTCCCTCAGCCCCGGCCGTGGTGGGCAGCCAGAAAGCGTGGTGGAAACACTCGACGGCGATCGTGATCGGGTTGAGCTGGTAGACCGTGAACCAGGTTTCGCCGGCCTTGTCCAGCACCATCCGCCAGGAATACAGCACGGGTGCCACCCAGGTGGCGATCAGCAGGATCAGGTCAACCAGGTTCTCCGAATCACGGAAGTACACGTTGACGGACCCGAAGAAGAGACCCAGGCCGGTGGCCAGCAATGCGATCATGACGAAACCGGCGACGGCGGTCACCAGCTCAAGCGGCCCCGGCCGCCAGCCACTGAAAAGGCAGGCCACCACCAGGACAAACAGCTGCGGAAAGAAGTGGACCGCGGAGACCCACACCGAGGAGACCGGAAAGAGTTCCCTCGGCAGGTAGATCTTATTGATCAGTCCGCTGTTGTTGACGATCGACCGGGTGGCCGTGCTCAGCGACTCGGTAAAAAAGTTCACCAGGATGATCCCGGAAAACAGGTAGACGGCGTAGTTGGGCAGCCCTCCCCTGTTGCTCGGGCTCTGCTCCAGCCCCAGGAATACCCCGAGGGCAATATAAAAAGCGACGAACTGGACCCCGGGCTTGACGTAGGTCCACAGCAGTCCGAGGACGGAGCCCCGGTACCGGATCCTGAGCTCCTTGCGGACCAGCAGCTTCAGGAGGAACCGGGAACGGAACACATCTACGAGCCCGTTCCCGGTTCCCGGCGCTACCAGCGCCCGGCCGGAGTCCTGGTTTGTCGGCAAAGTACGTCCGTTTGTCACTGACCGGGCTTCTGCTGTCCAGCGTCGGAGCCGGAGTTGGCGGCGAAGGTCTTGCGCCACGCGTCCGGGGACGTGAAGTTGGGCAGTTCCTTCTTGTAGGACGCCGAGAGTTCGTCCCAGCGGGCCAGCACACGTGCGTGCAGGGCAAGGCTGCGCAGCAGTTCCTTGCGGAAGCGGACGTTGTCCCGGCGGTACCAGGAGGCCCCTGTGCCGTCAGACGCCGAGACCAGCGCTGAGTCCAGGTGCGACAGCCGCCACCAGCGGGCGTCCGCCGCGGGCACCACTGCCTCAGGATGCTCGGAGGCAGCCGGGTCCACGGGGCGGAGCTGGCGGAGCGCCCCGGACAGTGCACCCGATACCGTCTGCGCAAAGTTCTTGGGGCGTGTCGGAACCATGCCGAACTTGGGCAGGTGCAGCCGCTTCACGGCCGGGAACTCGGTGATGTCCTTGCTGACCTGGGCATCCGGGAACTCTGCACGGACCTTGCGGATCTCGGGGAGTTTTCCGCCGATGGTCCGGTGCAGGTGCGAGGGCCCGTCGAGAAGGTCCGTGAGCGCACGGTTCCGCAGCTCCACTGCCGAGTACTGCAGCGAGAGGAGGTGCCTGACGTCCTGCAGGAAGCTCTCGATCGGCAGCCGGCCGCCCTTTTCATACTGCGAGTACAGCAGCGCCGCCACCCAGCGGTTCCGCTGGTGGAAGTAGGCCTGCCAGTCGATGGTGTCGTCTTTTTCGGTCCACGGCATGTGCCAGACCGCCGCGCCGGGCAGGCTCACCGTGGTGTAGCCGTTGGCCTTGGCGCGGATGCCGTATTCGACGTCGTCCCACTTGATGAAGACGGGCAGGGCCAGCCCGATCTCCCGGATGATCGACGTCGGGATCAGGCACATCCACCAGCCGTTGTAGTCGACGTCGATCCGGCGGTGCATCCACGGGGTGGTGCGCAGGTTGCTGGCGGCAAAGTCATGGGTGCTCTGCGCCTCGCCGATCGGCTGGTACTGGAACCTGTACTCGTTGATTCCCTCGCCGAAGTTGTGGATCACGGAGCGTTCGAAGAGGTTGAACATGTGGCCGCCCACAATGGTGGCGCTGCGGGTGAAGTCGGCGAAGTTGACGGCGCGGAGGACGCCTTCGGTCTCCACGACGACGTCGTCGTCCAGGAGCATGACGTACTTGCTCTCCCCGCCCTCGACCGCCTCGTGCATGCCCCGGGCAAAGCCGCCGGAGCCGCCGAGGTTGCCCTGCTCAACGAGCTTGAACTTGTCGCCGAGCACGGCCGCCGCTTCATCGAAGCCCGGCTCGTCCCGGACCTTCTGGTTGCCCTGGTCCGTGACGATGAGCCGGTCCATGGCCGCCAGCAGTTCCTCGGACTCGGCGAAGGTCCGCAGGTGCTTGACGCAGTAGTCCGGCCGGTTGAACGTGGTGACGGCGATGGACAGTGACCCGGGGCTGAAGCCCTCGGGCTGCGGAACGGACCACTCGGCCTGCTTCAGGGTGACGTCCTGGCCGTGGGCGACGAGGTCGAACCAGTACCAGCCGCCGTCGGCGAACGTGGTCAGCGTCAGGTCGCAGCTGGCCGTAGTGCCGCCCGTGACGTGGAGGCTCTGCACGCGGTTCGAGCTGCCGCGGGGGCTGGACTTGTAGACAATAACCGTTGCCTCGGCGTCCACCTCAATGCTCAGGCGGACCTGCTGGACGTCCGTGTGGGCGCGCCAGTAGCTGGCGGGGAAGGCGTTGAAGTACGTTCCGAAGGAAACGCGCCGGTGCGCCGGCAGCGACAGCTGGCGCCGACCACGGATGAAGTCCGACCGCATTTCGCTCCGCAGCACTGCCGGCTGCGAAGCGGTGGCGCTCTTCTTGCTTCCAGAATCCTGCGACTCCACCACGCGGCGGGCAGCGTCAAAGTCGACGTACAGCGGGAGGGTGTCGGTGTCGCCGTCGACCGGGAAGACCACCCGGTGGACTGTCTTCCACACCGTCTCGTCGCTGCCGGGATCGGTTCCCTGCCGGAACTCCGTCGCTACGCTCATGCGTCTACTCCTCCGCTTTCCAGCTTCGCACCGCCGCTGAAGTGCGGCTTGATCTTGTTGTCGAACATGCTCAGGGCCGATCCGATGGCCATGTGCATGTCGAGGTATTTGTAGGTTCCCAGCCGGCCGCCGAACAGGACCGAGTCCTCGCCGCGGGCGAGGTCGCGGTAGGCCAGCAGCTTCTCGCGGTCCACCGCCGTGTTCACCGGGTAGTAGGGTTCGTCGCCCTTCTCGGCGAAGCGGGAGAACTCCCGCATGATGACCGTGGCGTCCTTCGTGTAGTCCCGCTCGGGGTGGAAGTGGCGGAACTCGTGGATGCGGGTGTATGGGACGTCCTCGTCCGGGTAGTTCATCACCGAGCAGCCCTGGAAGTCCTCTATCGGGAGCACCTCTTCCTCGAGGTCGATGGTGCGCCAGGACAGGTCGCCTTCGGCGTAGTCAAAGTAACGGTCCACCGGGCCGGTGTAGATGACCGGCACCTGGCCGCGCACGGCCGCCCGGCTGTATTCGCCGTCGTCGAAGAAGTCGGTGTTGAGGTGGACCTCGATGTTGGGGTGGTCGGCCATCCGCTCGATCCACGCCGTGTAGCCGTCAACCGGCAGTCCCTCATAGGTGTCGTTGAAGTACCGGTTGTCGTAGTTGTAGCGGACGGGAAGGCGGGAAATGATCTCCGCGGGCAGGTCCTTGGGGTCCGTCTGCCACTGCTTGCCCGTGTAGTACTTGATGAACGCCTCGTAGAGCGGGCGGCCGATCAGCTGGATGCCCTTGTCGTTGAGGTTCTGCGGATCGGTGCCCGCGAGCTCACCGGCCTGCTCCTGGATGAGCGCACGTGCGTCGCCGGGGCCCATGGAGGACCGGAAGAACTGGTTGATGGTGCCCAGGTTGATGGGCATGGAGTACACCTCGCCCTTGTGGCTGGTGTAGACCTTGTGCTGGTAGCTGGTGAACGCCGTGAAGCGGTTCACGTACTCCCAGACCCGCTCGTTGGACGTGTGGAAGAGGTGGGCGCCGTACCGGTGTACCTCGATGCCGGTCTTGGCCTCATTTTCGCTGTACGCGTTGCCTCCGATGTGGTGGCGGCGGTCCAGGACGGCGACTTTCAGCCCCAGTTCCGTGGCGGCGCGTTCCGCGATTGTCAGGCCAAAAAAACCCGAACCGACTACGACGAGATCAGCGTTCACAACTCTCCTGTGTGTTTTGGTGGCAGGGTTCAGCAGCCCTATCTGCCGGGTCTAGACTACCCGAAGTTAAAAAGCGTCCCGCATTCCGGGGCGGCTGCCGCAGGGCCGCCCGGCCGTTCAAACTAAGCCCTGGACGGAACGGTGGACAGCACTTCGGCGGCGGCATGCTGCCCTGACGTTGCCAGCGAGGCGTTCTGCTGCACCCAACCGGCCCGGGCGTCCCGGCCGTCCGCAGTGCCGGAGTGTTCAGCGGCCGCCACTCGGCACATGGCGGCGGCGACGCTGTCCACGTCGTAGCTGGCGGCTTCGCCGAGTCCGTTGCCGGAGACCAGCGCGGCGCCCTCCCCCGTTCCGGCGAAGACCACCGGCGTCCCGCAGCCGGCGGCAGCGTAGATTTTGGTGGGCTTGGCAAAGTCGTAACCCTGGCCGGGTTTGATGCTGACCAGGGCCGCGGCTGCGCCGCGGATCCAGCGGGCCGCGTCGGCAGGGGGAATGACTCCGCCGAAAGTCACCCGGCCGGGCACTGTCTGCTCCGCAAGCTCCCTGAGGTGGGGCTCGTCGGCGCCCTGCCCGAAGAACCGAATGCCGGCGCGGGGGTGCTCGGCGAGCACAGCGGGCAGTGCACGGATGAAGATGTCGGCACCCTGCCATTCGGACATTGTTCCCGTGTACACGAAGTACGGTCCCTCGGACCCGGCGCTCTCCCCCTCTGGGCCGAACACCGACGTATCAATCCCGTTGCCGACGACGGCCACGCGGTTTTGCGGAACGCCGAACTGCGCGACTTTCTGTGCCACGGCGTCCGAGATGGCGATAACCTTCGACGCCCTGCGCAGTGCAAACCCTTCGGCGGCCCGCATCACGCTGATGACGACGCCGGGCACGTCCGTGGCGGACAAGGCTTCAGTCCAGATGTCGGCAGCGTAGTAGACGAACGGCCTGCGCCGCAGCGCCGAAGTCAGCGCGACAACCACGCCGGTGGTGGGCGGCGGCTCCGACACGACGACGTCGGCCCGCGAAAACACCAGCCGGAAGAAGGCGGGCACGTCAAAGCTCATGTACTGCACGTAGCCGCGCACGTTGCCCCCGGCGTCCCGCAGCACGGGCCACCGGGAGACCTTGTACCGGGGCTTGAACGCCGGCGATCCCTTGGGCGGCCTGGTGGTCACGACGCTGACGTCAGCGCCGTCGGCCACCAGGCCGTCCACGAGGGCTTTCAGCCGGAACGAGGCCGCACCCACTTCCGGCGTGAAGAGCCGTGTTGCCACGGTGACCCGGACAGGTCTGTTGTCACTCACGAAGCGGCAATCTGCACGATCTGCCGGTTGGTGGCGGACTCCAGCACGGCCTCGGCCACGCGGAGCGTGTCCAGGCCTTCGCGCATGGTGACGACGTCGCTGCGCAGTCCGAGGACGGCGTCGCGGAACGCTTCGTGCTCTGTCCGCAGCGGCTCCGGCTTGGCGATGGCGAGCCGGGTGACGTTGCCTTCGGAGACGCCACGGAACGCGGCCATGGATTCCCATTCGGTGGCGACGGTGCCGTTCTCGAAGAACGTCAGGTCGGCCGTGATGGTGTCGGCCACGAAGGCGCCCTTTTCACCGGTGACGATGGTGAGGCGTTCCTTCATCGGGGAGAGCCAGTTGACCAGGTGGTTGGTGATGACGCCGTTGCCGAGCTGTCCGGTCGCGGCGACCATGTCCTCGTGCGGGCGGCCGCTGCGGGTGGTGGTGCGGGCGAAGATCGACTCAAAGCGGCTCTGTGCCAGCCAGGCGGTCAGGTCGATGTCGTGCGTGCCGAGGTCCTTGACCACGCCGACGTCGGCGATCCTGGCCGGGAAGGGGCCCTGGCGCCGGGTGGCGATCTGGTAGACATCGCCCAGCTCGCCGGCTTCGATCCGCTTGCGCAGCGACTGCAGCGCCGGGTTGAACCGTTCGATGTGGCCGACGGCGCCAACGAGGCCCTTGGCTTCGAACGCGTCGACGAGGCGCTGGCCGGCCTCTGCGCTGGAGGCGATCGGCTTCTCCACCAGGGTGTGGACGCCGGCCTCGGCCAGGGCCATTCCGACTTCCTCGTGCAGGCCCGTGGGGACGGCCACCACTGCCATGTCGATGCCGGCGGCGATGAGTTCCTCCACCGAGGACAGGAGGCCCAGCTGGCCCGCGACGCCGTGCGAGTCGCCGAAGGAGTCGGCGACCGCGACCAGGTCGACGCCGTCGAGCTCCCGCACCACCCGGGCGTGGTGGCGGCCCATCATCCCCAGGCCAATGAGGCCGACGCGCAGGTTAGCCATCAGGCACCTGCCTGGACGAGCTTGTTGACCGCGGTGACGATGCGGTCCAGGTCGTTCTGGCTCAGGGACGGGTGCACCGGCAGGGACAGGACTTCCCGGGCGGCGGTTTCCGTGTTGGGCAGGTCCTCGGTGCGGTTGAACGAGGGCAGGCGGTGGTTCGGGACCGGGTAGTACACGCCGGTGCCGATGTTGTATTCCTCCCGCAGGGCCTTGGCCAGTCCGTCGCGGTCCTCCGGCACACGGATCGTGTACTGGTGGTAGACGTGGGACGCGCCCTCGGCGACCTTGGGCGTGCCGACGCCCTGGAGGTTCGCGGTCAGGAAGGCAGCGTTCTGCTGGCGCTGTTCGGTCCAGCCAAGGACCTTCTTCAGCTGGACCCGGCCAATGGAGGCGTGCAGGTCCGTCATCCGGGCGTTGAAGCCCACGAGCTCGTTTTCGTACTGCTTTTCCATGCCCTGGTTCCGCAGCAGGCGCAGGTTCCGTTCCACGGTGCTGTCAGGGGTGGAGACCATGCCGCCCTCGCCGGAGGTCATGTTCTTCGTCGGGTAGAGGCTGAACATCGCGAACTTGCCGAACGTTCCCACCTTCTGGCCGTTGAAGCTGGCACCGTGGGCCTGGGCGGCGTCCTCGTACAGGTCGATCCCGCGCTCTGCGGCGAGTTTCCCGAGGCCCTCGACGTCGAACGGGTGGCCGTACAGGTGCACCGGCATGATGCCCTTGGTCTTGTCCGTAATCAGCGAGGCGACATGGTCCACGTCCAGGGTGTAGTGGTCCAGTTCGATGTCGGCAAACACCGGGGTGGCCCCGGCCAGCGCCACCGAGTTGCCGGTCGCGGCAAAGGTGAACGAGGGAACGATGACTTCATCACCGGCCCCGACCCCCGCGGCCAGGAGGCCGAGGTGCAGTCCGGAGGTTCCGGAGTTGACGGCCACGGAGGAGCGGCCATCGAGGAGAACCTCGGAGAATTCCTTCTCGAACTCGGCGACCTGCTGGCCCTGGGCCAGCATTCCGGTGGCCAGAACGGCGTCGACGGCGGCCCGCTCGTCGGCGCCGATGATCGGCTTCGCCGCGGGGATAAAGTCGTAGCTCATGCGTTCTCCTCAGACTCTTTCAGGGAATTTCCGTCTTCAATGTATTTGGCGCCGGTGGCGGGACAGACCCAGAAGCCGCCCTCCTGGCGCAGCGGCTCGCCCGCCTTGCCCACCCAGCCAAGCCGGCGGGCAGGGACGCCCGCCACCAGGGCAAAGGCAGGAACATCCTTCGTGACGACCGCGCCCGCCGCCACCGTGGCCCAGCGCCCCACCGTCAGCGGGGCAACACACACCGCGCGGGCACCGATCGAGGCGCCGTCCTCGATGGTGACGCCCACCGGCGTCCAGTCGTGGGCGCTTTTGAGCGAGCCGTCGGGGCTGACCGACCGCGGGTACGTGTCGTTGGTCAGAACCACGGCCGGACCGATGAAAACACCTTTGCCGAGCTTGGCCGGTTCGTACACCAGTGCGTAGTTCTGGATCTTGGTGTTCTCGCCGATCTGGACGCCGGTGCCGACGTAGGCGCCGCGTCCCACGATGCAGTTCGCGCCGAGGTTCGCCTGTTCGCGCACCTGGGCCAGGTGCCAGATCTTCGTTCCGTCGCCGAGGATTGCCTGGTCCGAAACGTCGGCGCTCGGAGCAATGGTCGTCGTCATACTTTAATTCCTCTCAGAAGTGCTGCTGCGGGCCTGCCGCAGCGGCGAAGGCTGCCGCGAAGCGCTCTCAGGCCTTGCCGATAACGCGGTAAACGACGCCGTCCCACCGTTCGGCAGAGCTGACCCGGCGGCCGTCAATGAATGCCTTGATGCCGGGCAGGTCAGCCGGGGCCAGCGTGCGGTACTCGGCGTGGTCGGCCTGGACGACGGCCGCGTCAACCGGCTCGCCCACGTGGTACGCGGTGAAACCGAGCTTCTCCAGTTCGGCATCCGTGTAGAGCGGATCGTGGACCGTTACCACGGCGCCGCGCTTCTCGAGGCTGGACACGGCGTCGAAAACGCCGGAGAAGGCGGTCTCCTTCACCCCGCCGCGGTACGCGGCGCCCAGCACCACCACGCGGGCATCGGTGAGATCGCCGTAGGCACCCTCGAGGAGGCCCACAGTGTAATCGGGCATGTCAGCGTTCGCCGCGCGTGCAGCCCGGACCACCGTCGCTTCGGGGTCGTTCCAGAGGTACAGGCGCGGGTAGACCGGGATGCAGTGACCGCCGACGGCGATGCCCGGCTGGTGGATGTGGCTGTACGGCTGCGAGTTGGAAGCCTCGATGACCTGGTAGATATCGATGCCCGCGGTACCGGCGAACCGGGCGAACTGGTTGGCCAGCCCGATGTTCACATCGCGGTACGTGGTCTCGGCCAGCTTGGCCAGCTCGGACGCTTCCGCGGATCCCAGGTCCCACACGCCGTTCGGCCGGCGAAGGTCGGCACGCTCGTCGAAGTCCAGAACGGCTTCGTAGAACTCGACGGCCTTGGCCGCGCCCTCCTCGGACAGGCCGCCCACCAGCTTGGGGTACTTGCGGAGATCCTCGAACACCCGTCCGGTCAGCACCCGTTCCGGGGAGAAGACAAGGTGGAAGTCCTTCCCTTCAACCAGCCCGGATCCGGCCTCGAGGGCAGGCTTCCAGCGCGTGCGCGTGGTTCCCACAGGCAGGGTTGTTTCATAGGACACGAGGGTGCCCGGGGTCAGGTGCTTGGCCAATTCAGCCGTTGCGCCGTCCATCCAGCCGAAGTCAGGCTTGGCATCCGCATCCACGAACAGCGGGACCACCAGCACCACGGCATCCGCGCCCGGAACAGCCTCGGCGTAATCCGTGGTGGCACGAAGCCTGCCCGCGGGAACCAGTTCGGCCAGCTTCTCCTGCAGGTGGGCTTCGCCCGGAAACGGCTCGGTCCCCGCGTTGATCAGCTCCACGACCTGCTGGTTGACGTCGACGCCGACGACGTCATGGCCTTTGGAAGCAAACTGGACAGCCAGCGGCAGCCCGATTTTTCCCAACGCAATTACAGCAATCTTCACGAGTCAGAAGCCTTTTCTCTCAGGACTGGCAGGCGGCAGCCACGCTGCCACACCGGGTTTTGCTTAACACTATCCGCTGAGCGGACCTTACGCCGATTCCGCGGCATGGTCGGCGCAGCCGGACTCTGCGGTCCGGAGACGCGGGCGGGTTTTCCACATGGAAGGATTGGTGGCCTCCGTTCGGGCCGCGCCGTCACTAGCGTGGTGCCCAGGTTTTCCCGAAGATCGGAGATCGCCGTGCAGCTGCAATGCACCCTGGTCCGCGCCCCCGGAGCCGGTTCCGGCGGGCCCGGTTCCCCCCGGCCCGCATTCCCCGCCGGGCCGGTGGAGCTGACGGTGTCGGCCCCGGACGGCTGCCCGGGGGCAGACCTGGAGGCAGAGGTCGCGCGCAGCTTCCAGACTGGCGGGCTGACTGTAGCCGGCCAGCCGCTCAGCGGGCTGACCGTCGGCCGCGCGCCCCTGGTCAATGGGGCTGTCCTGGTGGACGGCCACGCCGCCTTTCCTGCCTCCGGGCCGGGAACTGCCGGCGAACCTGCCGCCGCTGTCCTCCTCACCGTGGACAGCGGACCCGTTGCGGGTTCCGTTCTTCGGCTGCGCCGGGGAAGCTACCGGATCGGCCGGACCAACGTCGAACTGACCATTCCGGATGCCGACCTGTCCCGCGAGCACGCCAGCATTGAGGTCTCGGACACAGCCCTGACGCTGGTGGACCTTGGCAGCATCAACGGCACCGAGGTTGATGGCAAACGCGTGTCAAAAACAACTGTGGCGATCGGTTCCCGCATCCGCTGCGGCAATTCCTCCATGTCGATCGTGCTGGCGGCGGCGCCGGGGACACCGGACGGTGGCCTTGCGCTTGCCGGGAGCCCCGTGGCCGAACCCCTGACCGTATCGGGTCCGGCCGCGCCCGCGGGGAGAACCGTGCTGGCTCTCGGGGCGATTCTTCCGGTGATCATCGGTGTGGGACTGGCCCTGGTCACGGGATCATGGATGTTCCTGGCGCTCACGGCAGTGTCGGCGGTGACCCTCCTTGTCCCCTTGCTCTCAGGCGCCCGGCAGCGCCGTGAACTCAAATCGGCAATCGCCGCGGCAGCTGCGCAGGATCAGGACCGACGACGGCGGTCCGCACCGTCCGCTGCTGACCTTGCGCTGGGCGCCGCGTTTCCCGCCCTGATCCCTGCCGGCAACGGCCTGCCCGCCGCACGGGAGGCGGCAGCGTCTACGGAAGGGCCGGGCCCTGCGTCCGGTGTCTGGCTCCGCCTCGGCCTGGCTGATCAGCTGGCCAACATCCGCCTTGAGCCGGACCGGCCGGGCTTCAAAGCCCCGAGGCTCGGTGCCGTGCCGCTGCTCCTTGATCCGGGCCTCGCGGTGGTTTCCGTCCGCGGGCCGGAGCCGGAGGTTCACGGTCTGGTCCGCTCGTTCCTCATGCAGCTCACGGCGTATCCGCTGGCCAGGGGCACCCGGATCGTGATTCACGGGCCGGCTTCCGCGCTGCCGCTGGCCGCCCGGTTTCTCCCCTGCGTCTCGCTCCACTCAAGGATCCCGGACACCATGGCGGCACTGACGGAGACGTCCGGCGGGAAGGGCGCGGCACGCATTCTGCTGCTTTTCGGCAGTACGGAAGACGGCACCGGAGAGACCGGCATCGCCGCGACGGCCCGGGGACTGGGCTGGCGGGTGATCCATCTCCCGGCGGGGGGACAGCAGCAGGCGGAAACCGATATTGAACTCGGCGAGCGCGGGGCCGTGCTTCGGGCGCGCGGCGCATCTCACCGCTTCGTTCCCGATCTGGTCCCGGCCGGCGTGTTCGACCGCTACAGCCGGACCTTCGGGCAGTCCCTCACCGACGTCCCGGCCAACCGGCATGCCGTGCCCGCACGCTGCGGGCTCGGCGACCTCCTTGACGTGTCGGCCTCTGCGACCGCCACGCGCTGGGCGGCAGGCAGGCTGACGCCGGGACTCAGTATCCCCCTGGGCCGTACGGCCCAGGGGGTGCGCATCCTCGACCTCGAGACAGACGGTCCGCACGTCCTCGTGGCCGGCACCACAGGTTCCGGGAAGTCGGAACTGCTTCGCACCATGACCGCCGGGCTCGCCCTCTGCTATCCGCCGGACCGCGTCAATGTCCTCTTCTTCGACTTCAAGGGCGGGTCCGGACTCAGTCCGCTGGCTGCCATCCCGCACTGCGTCGGCATGCTGACGGACCTTGCCAGCACCCAGCTGGAGCGCACAATTGCGTCACTGCGGGCCGAAGTCCGCAGGCGCGAACAGCTGCTCGCCACCGCCGGCGCCCCGGATCTGGCCGCGTACAGGCTGGCCCCGGCCGGCGGGCCGCCGCTCCCCCAGCTGGTCCTCATCATTGACGAGTTCCGGATGCTGGTCGAGGACGCTCCGGAGACCCTGACCGAGCTGATGAGGATTGCAGCCATAGGCCGGTCCTTGGGTATCCACCTGGTCATGGCAACCCAGCGCCCACAAGGGGCTCTCACGTCGGACATCCGCGCCAACGTCACAACCAGCATCGCCCTGCGTGTGCAGTCAGCGCACGAGTCGGCCGATGTGATCGGCACGAGCGAGGCCTCGGCCATACCCGTCACCCGGCCCGGCCGCGCCTACCTTGCCAGCGGCGCCGAAGCGGCCGAGGAGTTCCAGTCGGCGTCACTTGCCGCCAATGACCCCGCTTCTGGCCAGGTCACGGTGCTCGAGACCGTCAAGGCGCTGGCCATGCTGCCTTCTGACGACGGAAGCAGCGCTGCGCCGGCCACTCCCTCGGACGTCGCCAGGCCTGTGGTGGCCCTGGCTGCCTCCGTGTGGGCCGGGATGGGCGGTTCCGCGCCGCGCCGGCCTGTCGCTCCGATGTTGCCGGACGTCCTGACGGATCCTGCTGACGTGGCCATACTTACCGCGGAAGGCACGGCCCCTGACGCCGTGCCCCCTGGCGGCCCGGTGCCAGGAGCGGCCGGGGACTGGGCTGTTGGACTGGGCCTGCTGGACCTGACCGACGAGCAGCGGCTCGCCTGCCTCACCTGGCGGCCCGGAACTGACGGGCATCTGGCCCTGATCGGCGGAGGATCCTGTGATGCCGCCTCCACCATGTCCACTGCAATGCAACAACTCCTGGCCCATCCCACGGAGTGCCACCTCTATGTCCTCGATGCGGACGGATCCCTGGCGGGACTGGCGGGCGCCCAACGCACGGGTTCCTTTGTGGGCCTCCACGACCTCCGCCGCGGCGTGCGCGTACTGGAGCGCCTGGCGGCCGAAATGTCCCGGCGGCTCAGCAGGCTCCCGGCAGCCTCGGGTCCGGCGCTGGTACTTGCCATTTCAGGCTGGGGCTCCTGGCTGTCGGCTCTTCGCTCAGGTCCCCTGACCCGCGCCGAAGACCATGTCCAGGACATCGTCCGGGATGGCCGCCCTGCAGGAATTACCGTCGTGATCTCCGGCGACCGCGACCTCGTGACGTCGCGGTTCTTTCCGGCCATCCCCAACCGGATCTACTGTCCGCGGGGTGCCAGCGCCGAGAGCAGGCTGGCATGGCCAACGGTGCCCCTCCTGCCGCCGGTTCCGGGCCGCGCCGTCGCATCCGGCCCGCTGGCCGCCGGGCGCCAGGTTGTCTGCCAGCTTCTCACCCCGGGAATTGGACGCGCAGGCCCTGGCGGAGCCGCGACGCCCGGCGAAGGGCTGCAAGGGCCGGTCCGGGTAAAGCCCTTCCGCGTGGATCCGCTCCCCGTGCGGCTCTCTGTGGCTGACGTGCTGTCCCGGATGCCCGGACTTTCCCAAATGCCCGGAACCGGGTCAGGTTCAAACGCCCCTGTGCCTGCACCAGACCCCGCGGCGGCACCCGCACGCACAGCCGCCCGGAACCTGGTCGTCGGCATGGGCGGGGACGAACCCGCCCCTGCCGCAGTGCGCCTCCCGGGCGGCGCTGTCCTCGCCGTGCTGGGCGGCGCCGGTTCGGGCAAGTCATCATTCCTGGCGTCCCTGCCGGCACTCAACCCGTGGGTGTCCGGGTGGCTGCGGCCCGGTCCGGAACCGGGCCCCGCCAACTTTTGGACCGGCGTTCACCGAGATGCCGTGGAAGGACGCCTGCCCAGGGACGCGATACTCCTGGTCGATGACGCCGACCTGCTGCCTGCCACCTCACACCAGCACCTCGCGGATCTGAACGGCCGCGGCTGGCCGGTAATTTTCTCAGCAGCGTTCAGCCAGTCACTGGTGCAGCGCGTCCCCCTCGCGCTGGCCGCCCGCGGCGGCGGCAAGGGCATCCTCATTGCGCCCCGCGGTCCGCTGGATGGGGACCTCTTCGGACTGCGGATTGAGCCGGATTCCCATCCACCGCCGGGACGTGCCCTGCTCGTGGCGGACGGTAGAGCACTGCCCGTTCAGCTGGCCGTGGCCGAAGATCTCACCACACTGGCGGGCATCCCGCCGCACGGCGAAGCAGCAGGGTGAGGCACCGTGTACCAGGCGCCGGGGCGCTGGCGGGCGGCAGAGTGCCACAGGCTCAGCGGGGCCGGGGCCTTCCGGTGCCGGGGCCTCGAGGTGCCGGGCCCGTCAGAGCGCCGGCGGAGCGGAAGCGGCCCGGGAGGCGAAGCGAATCACACGTTTGTCGAATAGCAGGACGATGGCCGTTGCGGCCGGAATCAGCATGGCGGCGCCGGCCACCGGGAATCCGCCCGTGAGCGTGGGGAAGCCAATGGTCAGCACGAACAGCTGCGCCACGAGCGCCCCCGCGCGCGGCCAGCGGAAGCCCCGGAACAGGAACACAGCAACGGCGTACAGCCACGACGCAAAAGCCAGCAGCAGGCCGAGCGTGAAGACGGCACCCCAAAACGACATGACAGGCGCGCCGCTGACCAGCTGGAATCCATACCAGGCGGCTGCCCCCAGCAGCGCCGTGGCCTCGGCCGCCACAATCCCGGAGATCACAGCAACGGCGCGGGGACGGACGTGGCTCAGAGATTCCGTTCCGGCTGGGTCCTGGTCCTCCGGGGTCCCACGGTCTCCGGCATCGGAGAACGGCTCGGACGGGTCTTTCGGGGCTCTTGACACACTGGCACACTACCCGACATAGTCGACACGCGGCGGGATGCACCCCCGATGTGATGCATCGCTCACGTTTCTTGGGGATTTCGTGGTCCACTACCCCTTGTTTACACAGCGTTAACATGAAACGCTTGATCCAGATGACCAAGGGGGCCCTGCAGGGCCCCTTTCCTATGTAAGCCCTAGTGAATATTTTCACAAAGGGTATTGACTTCCCAGGAATGGAGTGACTGATCAGCATGGATTGGCGTAACCGCGCGGCCTGCCTCGACAAAGACCCGGAGCTGTTTTTCCCGGTGGGCAACACCGGCCCGGCACTGCTGCAGATCGAAGAAGCTAAGAGCGTCTGCCGCCGGTGTCCGGTCGTTGACACCTGCCTGCAGTGGGCCTTGGAATCCGGCCAGGATGCCGGCGTGTGGGGCGGCATGAGCGAGGACGAGCGCCGTGCGCTGAAGCGCCGCGCAGCCCGGGCCCGCCGCGCTTCCTGACGCGAGCCACAGCAGGAAATAGGCGCCACAGCTATTAAAAGGCTGCGGCCGCGGACCCCTGGTCCGCGGCCGCAGCCTTTTTCATGTCAGCGGCTTGCCAGGCTCAGCACAATCTGCACAGCAGTGCCGCCGCCCTCGCGGGGCTTCCACTGGATGGTGCCGCCCAGTTCGCTCGTGACCAGGGTCCGGACAATCTGCAGCCCGAGGCCCTCCACATGCGGCGTTTCCGGCAGGCCGACGCCGTCGTCCGCCACAGTGACGGTGAGCAGCTCCTCGCCGTCCTCGTTGGCCGAACGGTCGGCGAGCAGCCACACCGTGCCGGTGCGTCCCTCCAGTCCGTGCTCGACAGCGTTCGTCACGAGTTCGTTGATCACCAGCGCCAGCGGGGTTGCGAAGTCGCTGGGGAGCTCACCGAACAAACCCGACCGCTGCGTCCGGACCTGCTGGGACGGCGAGGCCACTTCTGCGGAAAGGCGGAACTGGCGTCCGATGAGTTCATCGAAGTCGACGCTTTGTGCCAACCCCTGGGAGAGCGTCTCGTGGACGAGGGCAATCGTTGCCACGCGCCGCATTGCCTGTTCCAGCCCCTGCTTTGCTTCGTCGCTGACCATCCGGCGGGACTGCATGCGCAGCAGCGCGGCAACGGTCTGCAGGTTGTTCTTGACCCGGTGGTGGATTTCACGGATCGTGGCGTCCTTCGTGACCAGCTCCATCTCGCGGCGCCGCAGTTCAGACACGTCGCGGCACAGGACCAGCGCACCGAACCGCTGCCCTTCGTCGCGGAGCGGAATCGCGCGCAGCGACAGGCTCACGCCACGGGATTCGATCTCACTGCGCCACGGCATCCGCCCGGTGACAACGAGCGGCAGTGTCTCATCCACCATGCGGCGGTCCTTCAGCAGCCCGGCCGTGACCTCGGCCAGCGAGCGGCCTTCGAGGGATTCGCCGTCGCCGAGGCGCCGGAACGCCGAGACGCCGTTCGGGCTGGCATACTGCACGATGCCCTCGGCATCGAGGCGGATCAGGCCGTCGCCTACGCGCGGAGCACCGCGGCGGGAACCGGTCGGCGAGGCGAAGTCCGGCCAAAGACCCAGCGTGCCCATGCGCAGCAGATCATAGGCGCACTGGCGATACGTCAGCTCCAGCCTGGACGGCATCCGCGAACTGGACAGGTCCATGTGCGAGGTGACCACGGCCAGCGTCCGGCCGTTGCGGACCATCGGGACGGCTTCGACCCGCAGCGCCATATCGCTGCTCCAGTTCGTTTCACTGGACCGCTCAATGGTGCGGCTCTCCCATGCCTTATCCACCAGCGGCTGCAGGTCCGACCGGATGCCCTCCCCGACGAAGTCGGCATGGAACACCGTATGCGTCGTGGAGGGCCGGACGTGGGCCAGGGCAACATAGCCGTGCTCCGGGTGCGGGAACCACAGGGCAAGGTCGGCAAACGCGAGATCGGCCACCATCTGCCAGTCGCCCACCAGGAGGTGCAGCCACTCGGCATCCCCCGGCCCGAAATCAGCGTGCTCCCTGATGGGGTCCGTAAAGATTGCCACTGCACCTCCAGTTTTTCGACGGCGGGACCTTGTCCTAGCGTCGGACGATTGACCTCAAGAGCCTCAATGCTACCGAGAGCGAGGCCATGTCGTCCGCTTCGAGGGCGTTGACCTCATCGAACATGCTCTTCGCACGGCCCAAATGTTCCGCATTCAGCTGCTCCCAGGCTTTGAGCCTGTCCTCGGCCGGCGACCCTCCGTCGGTCGAGTCCAGGACCGCCGTCGTCATGTCGGAAATGGTTGAGTAAAGGTCATCACGCAGCGCAGCACGGGCCAGGGCCTGCCAGCGGTCCTTCCGCGGCAGGGAACTGATCCGCTCCAGGAGCGAGTCCGCGTGGAACCGGTTGAACACCGTGTAGTAGACGTGGGCGATGTCCTCCACCGGCTCCTTGCGGGTGTGCGCGATCTTCGCGATGTCCAGCAGGACAAAGCTCTCGAACAGCTCCGCCCAACGGTGGCCCAGGTCCTCCGGCAGGCCCCACGACTGCGCCTTCTCAAGCCAGGACGCAACGCGTTCACGGTCGTCACCGCACAGGTAATCCAGCAGTTTGGCCCGCATGGGCTCCATCGGCGGCTTGAACTCGGCGACGATGTCGGCGATGGGCCGTGAGGCGCTTCCCTGGGCAAGAACCCAGCGCACCGCACGGTCCAGGAGCCGCCGGATATCGAGGTGGACCGTGCTCCAGTGCTCGGTCGGGAACGACGCCGGCAGGTCGTTGAGCTCGGACACCATGACGTCGAGTTCATAGATTTCCCGGAGGGCCACGAACGCCTTGGCCACAGCCACCTCGCTCGCAGAGGTCTCCTCCATGGTCCGGAAGGCAAAGGTGATGCCGCCCAGGTTGATCATGTCGTTGGCCACGACCGTTGCGATGATTTCGCGGCGCAGCGGATGGGTGTCCAGTTCGGCGTCGAATTTCTCCCGGAGCTGGACCGGGAAGTACTGCCGGAGCGTCTCGCGGAACCACGGGTCGTCGGCCAGGTCGCTGTCGCGAAGTGCCGTCGCCAGTTCGATCTTGGCGTAGGCAGCCAGCACGGACAGCTCGGGTGACGTGAGGCCCTGCCCCTGTTCCAGCCGCTCACGAAGGACGGCGGTGGAGGGCAGCGCCTCCAGGTCCCGGTTCAGGTCCGCCGTCTTCTCCAGCCAGTCCATCAGCCGCTCGTAGCTCGGGCTCCATTCCGCCACCTTCTGGCGGTCATTCAGAAGCAGGATGTTCTGGTCGATGTTGTCTTCCAGGACCAGACGCCCCACCTCGTCGGTCATCGACGCCAGGAAGTCCGAGCGGTCGGCGGCGTCGAGCTTGCCGGCAGCCACCATCCGGTCCACGAAGATCTTGATGTTGACCTCGTGGTCGGAGCAGTCGACGCCCGCGGAGTTGTCGATGGCGTCGGTGTTCAGGATGACGCCCTGCAGCGCAGCTTCAATGCGGCCCCGCTGCGTCATGCCGAGGTTTCCGCCCTCGCCCACAACCTTGACCCGAAGGTCCCGGCCGTCCACCCGGATGGCGTCGTTGGACTTGTCGCCCACCATGGCGTGGGTCTCGGAGCTGGCCTTCACGTAGGTTCCGATGCCGCCGTTGTACAGCAGGTCCGCGGGAGCAAGCAGGATCGCGCGCAGGAGCTCCGGCGGGCTGAGCTGGGTGGTGTCCTCGGGCAGGCCCAGTGCGGACCGTACCTGCGGCGAGACCGGGATGGATTTCGCCTGCCTCGGGTAGACCCCGCCGCCTTCGCTGATCAGGCTCTTGTCGTAGTCGTCCCACGACGACCGGGGCAGCTCGAACAGCCGCTGCCGCTCCGTGAAGGAGCTGGCCTCGTCCGGGTTCGGGTCGAGGAAAATATGCCGGTGGTCGAACGCCGCGAGCAGCCTGATGTGCTTGGACAGGAGCATTCCGTTGCCAAAGACGTCCCCGGACATGTCGCCGACGCCGACCACGGTGAAGGGCTCGGACTGGGTGTCCAGGTCCAGCTCACTGAAGTGCCTCTTGACGGACTCCCAGGCACCGCGGGCGGTGATGCCCATGGCCTTGTGGTCGTATCCCACAGAACCGCCGGAGGCGAAGGCGTCGCCCAGCCAGAATCCGTAGTCCGCTGCCAGTCCGTTGGCAATGTCGGAGAACGATGCCGTGCCCTTGTCCGCTGCGACCACCAGGTAGGAGTCGTCGCCGTCGTGCCTTACAACGTCCGACGGCGGGACAAGCCGTTCGCCGTCTCCTCCCGTCACGAGGTTGTCCGTGATGTCCAGCAGCCCGCGGATAAACGTCTTGTAGCTCTCGACGCCCTCCGCCATCCAGGCCGACCTGTCCTTGGCGGGATCCGGCAGCCGCTTGGCGAAGAACCCGCCCTTCGCGCCCGTTGGAACGATCACGGCATTCTTGACGGTCTGCGCCTTGACCAGGCCCAGGATTTCTGTGCGGAAGTCCTCCCGCCGGTCCGACCAGCGCAGCCCGCCGCGGGCCACCTTGCCGAAGCGCAGGTGCACGCCCTCGACCCGGGGCGAGTAAACCCAGATTTCGAACATCGGCCGCGGGAAAGGCAGCCCTTCGATCGCTGAGGGGTTGAGCTTGAAGCTCAGGTGCGTCTTGTCCTGGTAGAAGTTGGTGCGCAGGGTGGATTCGATGAGGTTCGTGAACGTCCGAACCACCCGGTCGGCGTCCAGGGTAGCCACGTTTTCGATTGACGCCGCCAGCCGGGCGCGGACGCCGGCCTGTTTCTGTGCCCGTTCAGCCTCGGGCACGCCGGGGTCGAAGCGTGCCTCAAACAGTTCAATGAGTCCGAGGGTGACCTCCGGATTGGCCAGCAGGGTGTCGGCCATGAACTCAAATGAGTTGGTGTTTCCCATTTGCCGCATGTACTTCGCGTAGGCCCGCAGTACGATGACCTGCCGCCACGTCATGCCCTCGCGGAGCACCAGCCGGTCAAAGCTGTCGGATTCGACGGCACCGGAAACGGCCGCACCGAAGGAATCCGCCAGCAGCCGGCCGGTGGACACCGGGTCCACTCCGGCCGGGTACTTCAGTCCGAGGTCGTACAGGAAGAAGTCCCGGCGGTCGGCGGTCTCGATCTCGAACGGCCGCTCGTCCAGCACCTCCAGCCCCAGATTGTGGAAGTAGGGAAGGATCTGGCTCAGGCTCTTCGGCTCCAGCATGTACAGCTTGACCCTGGCGTCTTCTTCAAGGGTGGCACCGGCGCCTTCGGGAAGGTACACATGGACGCCGGGACGCTCCTGCCGGGCGCCAGCCACGCGCTCGGCCTCGGCGCCGTACTGTTCAAACCGGGCGATGTCCTCGAGGGCATCCTCGATTTCGTAGTCGACCCGGTAGCTGGCGGGGAAAGCTTCGGCCCAGATGGTCGCCAGTTCATTGGCGCCGTCGTCGGTACTCCGCTCGCGGAGTACCTCGGCGATTCCTTCGCTCCAGGACCGCGCAGCCCGGACAAGCCGCTTTTCCAGCGCATCGGTGTTGACGTGGCTGACGTCCGCGCCCTTGGGCAGCCGGATCCGGAAGAACAGGCGGGCGAGCGCCGATTCGGTCATCCTCGCCTCGTAGTCAATGGACTCGGCGTGGAAGGTCTCGCGGAGTTCCTGTTCGATCCTCAGCCGGACGTTGGTGGTGTACCGGTCGCGCGGGAGGTAGACGACGGCGGACATGAACCGCCCGTAGATGTCCGGCCGGAGGAAGAGCCGGGTCCGGCGCCGTTCCTGCAGCCGCTGGATTCCTGTTGCCGTCGCGGCGAGGTCGGGAATTTCGATTTGGAAGAGCTCGTCGCGGGGGTACGTTTCCAGGATGCCCAGCAGGTCCTTCCCGGAATGCGAGTCCGCCGGAAAGCCGGCGTCACGCAGCACGGCCTCGACCTTTTCCCGGACAATCGGGATGTTCCGCACGGAGTCGGTGTAGGCGCTGGTGGCAAAGAGTCCGATGAAGCGCTGTTCGCCGTTGACGTTGCCTGCGGCATCGAAGCTTTTGACGCCGATGTAGTCCAGGTAGGCGGGCCGGTGCACGGTTGAACGGGAATTGGCCTTAGTGATGACAAGGGCACGCTTTTCGCGGGCCTTGCGCCTGCCGGCGTCGGTGAGGTGCTGTACCTGGCGGGTGTCGTGGTGGGCACGCAGCAGGCCCAGGCCGCTGTCCTCGCGCAGCTCCAGGACATCCTCCCCGCCCTCGTTGACCAGGTCGTATTCCCGGTAGCCGAGGAAGGTGAAGTTGCCTTCGTCGAGCCAGCGAAGCAGATCCTTCGCCTGGCGCAGCTCGGCGATCTGTGTCGGATGCGCCACCTTGTCCAGGTCCTTCGCGATCTGAAGTGCCTTGTTGCGCATCTTGGGCCAGTCTTCGACGGCGGCACGGACGTCCCCGAGGACGCGTTCCAGCCCCTCCTGGAGCTTGTCCGCAGCCTCGTCACTGGCGCGGCCGATCTCGACGGCGATCCAGGACTCCATGTGGGACGCGTTGTCGCCCTGGGCAATCAGCCGGGAAAGGACAGGCAGCGCCGCGGTGTCACCGCTGGAGATGCCGATGCTGGACGGAACCCTGTCCACTTTGACCAGCTCGTTGGTTTCGCGGTTGCGCGCGACCACGAACATGGGGTGCAGCACGAGGTGGATGGCGGAATTCTGCCGGACCAGTTCGGCGTTGACCGAGTCCACCAGGAATGGCATGTCGTCGGTAACGATGTACACGACGCTGCGGTCGCCCTCGGGAACGATGGAGATGTTGGCAGTGCCCGGCCTGCGTTCGAAAGCGACTGCACGGTGGGTCTCAGCCCGGGCCGTCAGCAGCTCGTGCGGGTAAGCGCGCGCGTCCTCCTCCGCCAGATGCTCGTAGTAGTCCGCAAAGAAGCCTTCCTCGGCTCCGATTGAACGGGACTGATCCTCCACGCTGGACCCAGACGACATCGACACACGCCTCCATCACACAGTTTGCGGCTGCTTCCTTGCAGCCCTCACCGTGAGCCTAGCCCGTCCGCCGGCGCCCTGCTGTGGAGGAGAACACAGAGGGTCGCCGTTTTTGCTGGGCAGGTGCACAAACCAATTCGGCGATTGCCGTCCGAAGCCGGGAATCGGGAGCCGATTCGAGCAATAGCGAGCCGGCCAGCAACGCGGCGTCCGCTGTGTCCGGGTCCCACGGCAGGAAGGCCTTGATGCCCGACGGCGGGGCGAACCGGTCCCACGCCTCGCGGAGCTGACGTTCCGGCGACCGGCCCACAGCCGAGGCCCGCACCTTGTTGAGCACCACGTCGGGACTGACGCCGGGCACTGAACCTTCGAGTTCCGCCAGCGCCCTGATAAGGCGGGGAACACCGATCGGATCCGCAGAGCCAACCGCAATCACGGTGTCGGCCATCTCAAGGCTCCGCAGCGTTGCAGCGTTGCGCCGCGGTGCCATGGTGTCGAAGCTCAGCTCCTCGTCGGCCTCAAGGCAAAAGCCGGCATCCACCACGATGACTTCGGCCACTTCCCGGGCCCGGTCCAGAACACGCGCCAGCGCGGCGGCGCGCAGCTCGGTCCAGCGGTCGGCCCGGGTGATTCCGGTCAGGACCCGGAAGGTCCCGGCCGGGGCCGCCACCGGGGCGGCGACACGGAGCAGCGCTTCCCGGTCCAGCAGGCCTTGGTCCGCCAACCGGCACGCCTGCGCCAGGCCTGCCGCTTCATCGAGCAGCCCGAGGACTCCGGCGACGCTGGCCCCATAGCTGTCGGCGTCGACCAGCAGGACAGATTTGCCCTCCGCTGCCAGCTCCCCTGCGATGTTGACGGCAACCAGGGTTCTGCCGGGTGCGCCGGCTGGCCCCCACACCGCCAGGACCTTGCCGGTTCCGACACCCGGCGGCTCCTTTGCTGCGTCGACAGCCTCCGGACGCAGTGCCGCTCCGGCATCCGCGAAACCGGCGCTGTACCCGGCGCCGGGGCCCTGCCCCGCGGGGCGGGAGCCTGCATGCGTGCTGACAGCATCGGCGATGCTCTCTGCAAGGGCCGTGGATTCAACCGTCGATGGCGCTGCGGTGACGCCGATGCTGCGAAGCCGCAGCCTTTCCTCGGGGCTGTCGGTGAGGGCAATGATCACTACGCCCACGGCGGCGAGCCTGTCCACCAGCGAGGCGGTCAGGTCCGGACTTCCCTCGGCAACAACGGCCGCCCGCGCCAGGCCGCTCTGGCAGGCAGCCAGCAGTTCCGCGAGCTCCGCGCAGCGCCGGACTACAGTGACGGGACCGTGGAGCCGCTCCAGTCCGCCAACCAGATCTTCCTGCGACTCACCGACGGTGACAACCGGGATGCTCACTTGGCGGTCCCGCCGGGATTCCACACCACGGAGATTTTGGCCTCGTTCGCCTGAGCGCCCAGGAGCGAGGCCATCTGGGCGTCCCCCACCAGAACCATCAGGACTGTTGATTTCGAAGCACCAAGGGCAGTGGATCCCTGCGAAACCTCAGCGATTTCCGCGCCCGGAAGCAGCAGCTTCGGTTGGGCAAAACCGTTCCGGGCGTCAGGCATGGAGACCCAGACGTCCACCCGGGTGCCCGCCACGGCCTGCTCGGGTAAGGCCTCCTGGACGGTGACGGCCACCGGCTTCCGGTCCAGCGCGTCGACAGTGCCGAGGCTCTCCCGGGGAACCAGCTGGTCCTTGGCGATCCGCTGGACGGCCACCTGGCCATCGGGAAGGCCTGCCTCCGCCGTGACGTAGTGCGCTTCGACGTCGCCGAGGCGCACCCTGACCCTGCTGATGTTTTCGGGAGTGAGTTTCTGCCCGACGGCGATTGCCTCGCGGGCTGCAAAAACCTCTGTGGTCCGGTCCGCACTGCCGACGAGTGCAACGACCCCGGCGACGGATGCGAGGACAAGGAGCACGCCCACCAGCAGCCTCGGATCCTTCCAGGAAGGTTTCTTCAACCGGGTTCCGGTGGCCGCCGTGCCTGTACTCATGCGTACTGCTCCCCCTTGACGCCTGGGCGCCTGGATCGCGCCGGTCATGATCATTGTTGCGGCATGCCTGCCCGTTCGGAAGGGTCTTGCGGCAAACAACATCAAACTGTGGATAACAGCATCACCCGGCGCCCAACGGTGGCACAATTGGACTATGCCCCGATTCCTCACGCTTGCAGATGTAGCCGAGCAGCTCCAGATCAATGCACCGGCAGCGTATGCGCTCGTCCGCAGCGGCGAACTGAAGGCCATCCAGGTGGGTGGCCGCGGCCAGTGGCGCGTCGAGGAAAAAATGCTTGAGCAGTACATCGAAGAGCGCTATGCCGAGGCAAGCCGCATGATTCAAGAGGCCAAGTCCAAATCCGTTTGAATCTGTCCGCCTGAACCAGGCGGCGCGCTCTCAGAGTTCCCCGGCGCGCCTTGACCGGAGCGCAGCCAGCGCCTGAAACGGAACCGTGGCCACATCGGCAACCCGGCCGGCCCTGCGCGCCTCGCCGGGCAACGTCAGGGCCAGGTCAAAAAAGTCCCGCCCCACCCTGTCGATCACACCTCGCAGCTGCACGTCCGGTGACCGGCCAGCCATTAGGACGGTGAGTTCAGCCCGGTCCCGCGCCAGCCCCCGCAGCGCGCTGGCAAGGCCCAGCCTGCGGCGCACGGGGGAAGCCTCGCCCACCGCGAACCGCCCGAGGCCGGTGTAGTGGCCCACGGCGGCATACGGGATCAGCACCTGATGCAGCGCCTCTTCAAGGACCAGGCTTTCCGCTCCCGCATGCGTGAGCGTGCCGGCAAAATCCTGCCCCGAACGCAAATGAACTCCGACGTGGCAGCCCAGCGCTCCCCGCAGCCTTTCATCGAGCGCGATGGCAGCCGTGTCCGCCCGGGAGCGCTCGGCAATCTCGGACTCCAGATCCAGGGTTCCCGCTTCGGCAAGCTGCAGCTCAAGATCCTGGAAAAGTGCATTCCATCGCATGGCGCCAGCGTAGGCCCGGCCACCCACAGGGTCAATTCATCCACAGGCTTCCCCTCCTCCATAGACAACATAGGCACAACTGCTGCAAACTAGCTCCACAGGAACCACACAGCATAAAAGTGGATCAAACTGCATTAAATGCACTGGTTGGGGGAAGTCATGGCGGAAGCACTACGGCGCCCGGTGAGGGCAGAAGCGTCCCTGGCGGCTGTCATCCTGGGGCTCGGAGTCTTTCTCGCATTTACCGGAAGCGGAATGGTCGACCATTGGCGTCAGTCCGCTGCCCGCCGGCAGTCGTTGCTCTTCGACGACCTCCTTGGCCTGCTGGCCCTCGCCGCCGGGCTGGCAATGATCGCTTGGTGGCTGCTGTCCCTGGCGGCCGCCCTTGCATCCGCTGTCCTGGAGCGTGCCGGGCACCACACTGCCGCACGCGCCACGGGGAAGTTCAGCCCGGTATTCATGCGCAGGCTGGCGATGGCCGCCGTGGGTGTTCAGCTCCTTGGCGCACCGCTCGCCCATGCAGAGGCCTTGCCTGCCGCAGGCCTTTCTTCGGGCAACGGATCATCGCTGTCCGCAGCGTGGGCGCCTCTGTCAGACCGCCGGCCTGCCCTGGCCGCCGCCCATTCCGCGGACTCCGGCAGCACTGAAGGATCCATCGCTGACGGAAGAGAACTCCAGCCCCAGTGGAAGCCCCGCATCCCGGTGGTCGAGCCGGGCCTCGTCACCCCGCGATCGGCCAGGGCAGCGTCCGGGCCGGCGGGCGCGCACCGCGAAGTTCCTGTCCGGCCCGGCGAATCACTGTGGACCATCGCCGCCCGCGAGCTTGGCCCCGGGGCTTCCGACGTGGAAATTGCCGCCCGGTGGCCGCTCTGGTACCAGGCGAACAGGGATGTCATCGGAGAAGATCCCAATGCCCTTCTGCCGGGCCAGCTCCTCAGCCCGCCGCCGCCATAATCTGCGCCGCTTCCGTCCGTTAGTCGGCGCCGCTTTCCTTCCGCGTCGTTGCCCCTGGACCGCCCCGTGCGGCCTGCCCATGCCAGACCAACCAAAAGGACCGATCATGACTGCAGTAACTCCACTACGGCGTGCAGGAAGCGCTGTTCCTGAACCCGTCCCGGCCGTACCGGCCCGCACGGCGGCGGCCCCTGCCCCCGGCGACGAGGTGCGCGAAATATGCGCCATCACCGGGGCCACTGTCCAGGCCGCCATTGAGGTCCTGGCGGGAACGAGACCGATCCACCAGCTGGCACGGCGGCTGGACCAGCGCTGCCTCACCGTGCTCCAGCACCGGGCCGCCCTCACCCGGCGGGTGGCTGCCCGGGCTCCCCGGAAGATGGGTCTGCTCCACCGCAACGCATCAGTCCGGTCGGTTCATGCATGCCAGGTGACGCCGGACATCTACGAGACAAGTGCGGTGGTGGTTGACGAGCTGCGGATCCGTGCAGTGGCTGTCCGGCTGGAGCGCAGCAAAAACGTCTGGCGTGTGACGGCACTGGAGATTGGCTGAAGCAGAAACAGGAAGGGACCGGAGCATGAACTCCGGTCCCTTCCTGTCGTATCCTCTAGCGCTTTTTCTTCTTCCCGTCGCGCCGGTCCTGCGCGGCGGCCTTGGCGGGGTTGCCCGAGCGTCCCGCAGCCCTGCCCTCGATCCGGGTCTCGGCTCCGCCGTCCTCGCGGGGCGCCGTGTACTGGAGTTGGGCGGGCTTTTCCGGAGCTTCGAGACCGGCGGCACGGATCTGCGGCTCGTGGTGTTCGGTGTGGCCGCCGGCTTCATCGGCAACCACGACGTCCTCGGCCGGGGTGACTTCCACTTCGAGGTTGAAGAGGAAGCCGACGCTCTCTTCCCGGATGGCTTCCATCATGGACTGGAACATCGTGAAACCTTCACGCTGGTATTCCACCAGCGGATCACGCTGGGCCATGGCGCGCAGGCCGATGCCTTCCTTCAGGTAGTCCATCTCGTACAGGTGTTCCTGCCACTTCCGCCCGATCACGGAAAGGACAACACGCCGCTCGAGTTCACGCATGCTCTCGGAGCCGATGGCTTCCTCGCGTGCCTGATACACCAGCTTGGCATCAGACATGATTTCTTCCTTCAGGAACTCCACGGTGATGCGCGACTTCCCGCCCGCTTCGTCGATGACATCGTGCGGCGTCACAGTCACCGGGTAGAGGGTCTTAAGGTTGGTCCAGAGCTGGTCGAAGTCCCAGTCGTCGCCGTTGCCCTCGGCCGTTGCTGAGTCGATCAGCGCGTTAATGGTGTCTTCCAGGAAGAACTGCACCTTTTCGTGGAGGTCGTCGCCTTCCAGGATCCGGCGGCGGTCGCCATAGATGGCTTCGCGCTGGCGGTTGAGGACGTCGTCGTACTTCAGGACGTTCTTGCGCTGTTCGGCGTTCCGGCCTTCAACCTGCCCCTGGGCCGAGGCGATGGCGCGCGAGACGAGTTTGGATTCCAGCGCCACGTCGTCGGGCACCGAGCTGTTCATCAGGCGCTCCGCCGCACCCGAGTTGAACAGGCGCATCAGGTCGTCAGTCAGTGACAGGTAAAAGCGGGATTCTCCGGGGTCGCCCTGGCGTCCGGAGCGGCCGCGGAGCTGGTTGTCGATGCGCCGGGATTCGTGGCGCTCGGTGCCAAGGACGTACAGGCCGCCCAGGCCCAGTACTTCCTCGTGCTCGTCCTTGACGGCCTTCTTCGCGGCCTCCAGCGCCCCGGGCCACGCGGCCTCGTACTCGTCCGAGTTTTCCTCCGGGTCAAGTCCCCGCTGGGCCAGTTCGGCGATGGCGGTGAACTCGGCATTGCCGCCGAGCATGATGTCCGTGCCGCGGCCGGCCATGTTGGTGGCCACCGTGACCGCGCCCTTGCGCCCGGCCTGGGCCACGATGGCAGCTTCACGGGCGTGGTTCTTGGCGTTGAGGACCTCGTGCCGGATGCCGTCCTTCGCCAGCAGCCGCGAGAGGTACTCGCTCTTTTCGACGCTGGTGGTGCCCACCAGGACCGGCTGGCCGTTCTCGTGGCGTTCGGCGATGTCCCGCACAACGGCCTCGAACTTTACGACTTCGTTTTTGTACACGAGGTCGGGCTGGTCGGCGCGCTGCATGTCGCGGTTCGTGGGAATGGCCACCACCCCGAGCTTGTAGGTGCTCATGAATTCGGCGGCTTCGGTTTCGGCCGTGCCGGTCATGCCGGAGAGCTTTTCGTACATGCGGAAGTAGTTCTGCAGGGTCACCGTGGCGAGGGTCTGGTTTTCGGCCTTGATCTCGACGCCCTCTTTGGCTTCGATCGCCTGATGCATGCCCTCGTTGTAGCGGCGGCCGGCGAGGATACGGCCGGTGTGCTCATCAACGATGAGGACTTCGCCGTCGAGGATGACGTAGTCCTTGTCCCGCTTGAACAGCTCCTTGGCCTTGATGGCGTTGTTCAGGAAGCCGATCAGGGGCGTGTTGGCGGATTCATAGAGGTTCTGGATGCCGAGGTAGTCCTCAACCTTTTCGATTCCGCCTTCGAGCACGCCGACGGTGCGCTTCTTCTCGTCGACTTCGTAGTCCTTCTCCGGCTGCAGGCGCAGGACAACCTTGGCGAATTCGCTGTACCAGCGGTTGGTGTCGCCCTGGGCCGGGCCGGAAATAATCAGCGGCGTACGGGCCTCGTCGATGAGGATGGAGTCCACTTCATCCACGATCGCAAAGTTGTGGCCGCGCTGGACCAGTTCGGACTTGTCCCAGGCCATGTTGTCGCGGAGGTAGTCGAAGCCGAATTCGTTGTTGGTGCCGTAGGTGATGTCGGCAGCGTACTGCTCGCGGCGGACAGCCGGGTCCTGGTTGGCGAGGATGCAGCCGCTGGTGAGTCCCAGGAACCGGTAGACACGGCCCATGAGTTCGGACTGGTATTCGGCCAGGTAATCGTTAACGGTGACAACGTGGACGCCGTTCCCGGTAAGGGCATTGAGGTAGGCCGGAGCAGTGGCCACCAGCGTCTTGCCTTCACCGGTCTTCATTTCTGCGATGTTGCCCAGGTGCAGGGCAGCGCCACCCATGAGCTGGACATCGAAGTGCCGCATGCCGAGCGTCCGCGAGGACGCCTCACGGACTGCAGCGAAGGCTTCCGGCAGGAGGTCCTCGAGCTTCTCGCCATCCTGGTGGCGCGCCCGGAGCCGGTCGGTTTCTTCACGCAGTTCCGCATCGGTGAATGTTTGGAACGAATCTTCAAGGGCGTTAATGGAATCGGCATAGGTCCGCAGTTGCCGCAGGAGCTTCTTGTCACCTGTGCGGAGAATTTTTTCGATTAGTGATGCCACGTGAAGTTGCTCCCAGTCTCATGCTGCCGAATTCTGGCGTGATTTAGTCTACGGGAGACACGCACGGCACGTTGCCCCTGTTCCCTCACAGCGGATAGCCGTCGACGGCGGCCGCAACCGCGGCAGCGAGGTCCCCCACCGGCGAGACGGCTACGCCGTCCAGTCCCAGCCAGCCCGCCATCAGCTGCAGTTCGGCAGCGAGTTCGACGGCGGTGTCCGCCGGCGCGTCCGGCTCACCAAAGCATGCCTTGGCAAGCAGCAGGCCCGCGGCCCGGTCTGCTTTGAGGTCCACCCTGGCCACAATGCGGTCGCGGAGCAGGAACGGAAGCACGTAGTAGCCGAAGCGGCGCTTGGCCACCGGCGTGTAGATCTCGATCCGGTAGTGGAAGCCGAAGAGCTCCTCGAGCCTGCGCCGTTCAAACACCAGCGAATCGAACGGGCTGAGCAGCGCGCGGCCAACTGCCTGGCGCGGAAGCCGTGCCTGGCCGTGGCGGTACACCTGCCGGTCCCAGCCTGCGACTGTCACCGGCTCCAGGCGCCCGGCATCCACGAGGCGCTGCACCGAGGCCGTGGCTGCCTTGATAGGCGTCCGGAAGTAATCGGCGAAACAGCGCACGCTGCCGATGCCGTGCGCCTGCGCGGCCGCATCGATGAGCCGGTCCATGGCCGCCGCGGGGTCCGGTGCCGCTTCAAGGTCGTGGCCAGGCAAAACCTGCCGGGTCAGGGCATACTGCCGCTCGAACTGGTCCGTCCTTGACGCCGACGAGACGACCCCTTCTTCGAACAGGTGCTCCAGAACACGTTTGACGGCGTTCCAGTTCCAGCCCCAGTTGACGTGCTTGCGGTCCTCAACATGCCCCAGCCTCGCCGTGAGCTGCGCAGCCGTCATGGGCTTTCCGTCGGCGAGCGCTTCCAGTATGCGCCCCGTTACGCCGGAGCGAAGTGCCGGATCCATCCCTGCTGCCCCCACCCATCTCCGGTTCTGCCACACCACCAGGTCCAGGAAATGCTCCGGGCGGATATAACTGGCTTCGTGGGCCCAATACTCCACCATGCGCCGCGGGTGCCTGCCCGCCATTTGCTGGAGGATGGTGCGGTCGTAGTCGCCAAGCCGGGAAAAGAACGGCAGGAAGTGGCTTCGGGCCAAAACGTTGACGGAATCGATCTGTACGAGCTGAATCCGGGCAAAGGTCCGGCCCACCGCCCGTGAGGTCACGGGGCCGGCGGGCCGTCCTTTGTCCAGTCCTTGGGCTGCCAGTGCGATCCGCCGGGCCTGCGCGAGGCTCAGCGATGCACCCATGTCAGCCCTTTCGTAGTCTGGGCTCCATCCTATGCAGTTGCGGCCGCATCGTCCGAGCGGTACGCGAGGATTTTCTCCTCGTGCGTGTTCTCGCCGGGTTCGCAGTAGTGGTCAAGGGTGATGACCCCGTATGTCCAGCCGCGGCGGCGGTACACAACCGATGGCGCGTTCGTGGCCTTGTCCACGAAAAGGTAAAAGTCGTGACCGATAAGTTCCATATTGTCCACGGCGTCGTCAAGGGTAAGTGACGCGGCCGGGAATACTTTGCGCCGGATCAGCACCGGCGAGTCACCGGCGGGGATGTCGTTGTCGACGTCGTACGGCGATTTTTCAGCCGGCTCCGGAGCGGCCTGGGCGTTATTGCTCGCTTCGACGTAGATCGGCTGGTTGGAGCTGGCGGGCTCCAGTGTTGCAGTTGCCTCGCGTACGGCCTTGGGCGTATGCCGCCCGTGGTGGACCTTCTTGCGGTCCTTGGCCCTGCGCAGCCGCTCAAGCAGCTTGTTGTAGGCGAGGTCGAACGCGGCGAACTTATCTGCGGCGCTTGCTTCGGCACGGATCACGGGGCCGCGGCCCAGGACTGTCACTTCAACCGTGAGCTGGTCACCGGTCTGCCGCGCATTCGTTTCCTTGGAAACCTTCGCGTCGACCCTCTGGACCTTGTCCCCAAGCGATTCGATCTTTGAGATCTTCTCGCCGGCGTATTCGCGGAAGCGGTCCGAGACCGTCAGATTCCGTCCGCTGATCATGAACTCCATGGTGCCCTCCAAATGACTTCGGTGACACGACGGCGGGACATCCGGGGGACGATCTGATTGACAGTCGAGCCCCTTTCCGAGCCGCTATCGAAAGGTACAACTGATCTTGGTACCCATATCCGACGTTAGTTCATAGCAACCAGTTATTCATCCTTTCGCAGTTTATTTTTTTCTATGTCTCAGCTAATCACCAGCCGGTCTTCAGGATGCCGCGACGGCCCCGGAGCGGCCGACGCATCGGGCGCGCGGGTAGCTGCAATGACCACGGCGCCGCGCACAATTCCGCCGGCATCGTGGATGGCCCGGGCAGCTTCCGCGAGAGTGGCACCGGTGGTCAGGACATCGTCCACAATGATGCACTGCCTTCCGCGCAGGGAGCGTCCGCGTGCGCCCCGTGCGCTGCGCATGGAGCCGCGGACCCTTCGGGACCTGTCTCCTCTGCCAAGCCCTTTCTGCCCACCGGCCAGCCCCACGCCTGTCCTGGGGTTCCGGACTTTGCGCAGCGCATCCCTGCAGTCCGGATGACGGCCCCTGATGCCCCGCCCCGTGCCGCCCAACAGCAGGTGAACGGGACTGAACCCGCGCTTCCGGTATGCGCTGCCGCTGGTAGGGACCGGAACGAGGAGGACACGGTCCGTTCCCGCATGTGCTGCCGCAAGCGCGCCGGCGAGTACCTTCGACAGCACAATCCGCAACTGCCCCTGCCCGTGGCGCTTGAAGGCCAGGATCGCTTGTGAGAGCTCCTCCCGGTAGATGCCCGCCGCCACCACGGGAAGGATGACCGAGCCGTCGGTGTCCATGAGCGCCGGCGCCCCCGTCTCCGCCCGGAAGGGGTGGCGCGTGAGCATCCGGAGCCTGCGCTCGCAGCCGGAACACAGCGCGAGATCCTCCTTGCCGCAGCAGACGCATTCAATGGGCAGTGCCAGGGCAACAAGATCGGACGCGGCCCCGGCCAGCACATCCCAGGCCTGCAGGATCCGCTGCCGGTGCTCCCCGCGGTGGCGGGCGTGCCACAGCGGCTGGACGGCGAGATCAGGGTCTGCCTGCCTTCCCCGTTCCCGTGCCCTGTGACTCCCCATCAGTCAAGGTTGCCTTGGCGGTGACGCCGGCAACAGGGCGTGCGGCCTCCATGTGGAAAACGCACCGCGCGGGAAGGTGCAGGAACGCTCAGCCGGGGAAGGACGGGTCCGTGGGCCCCCGCAGCTGCGCCGACCACCCGTTGCCGAGCCGCTGGAAGATGCCGTCCCTGGACTGGGCATAGATCTCCTCCGGGCCGTTGCCTGCGCTCAGGGCAACCAGACCCGGCCACGGGGCGAGTTTCTGCGGCTGGGGGGAGGTGAGGGAGAGAAGCTCGGGGGTCACGTTGGACGTCGCAGCGCCCTTCATCACCACAAGGGTGGTGTCATTGACCCAAACGCCCTGGTCCGGATTTCCGCTGGACTCCAGGGTTATGGGGGCCGTCAGTTCCTTCGGCGTGCCGTCGGCACTGCGGATGATCCCCGTTACCTGCACCCGTGTCTCGCCGTTCAGCTCTGAGATGACCAGTGCCCGGACGCCTTCCCGGGACACCCGGAAGTCCTTGACGTTGCGGCCGGCCAGCCAGGAGGGGGTCAGCGTGACAGCCGGCACCGGTGCACCCTGGGCCACGCCGGTGGGACGGAAGGCCGTGATTTCCGTTACGCCCTGGGCGCCGGGACCGGCAGTCCACAGCCAGTCGTGCAGGCTGAACGACGGGTGGGTCAGCGTGCTGCGCGTGGTCAGGGCACGCGCCGGCTGGCCCGGCACCATCGAGTAGAGCGTGCTGCGGCTGCCGTTCAGGAACGCCACCGTCTGCGAGACAGGCGATTCGGCGGGTGACCGCGGTTTCAGCCCCGCCACCGGCTGCATGTCGGGCAGCGGTGAGACCCTGTTGTTCTCGTACCGCACCAGCTCGCCATTGCTGATGGCGATCTGGCGTGCAGGGGCGTTCCTGTTCTGGACCGGTGGAAGGACCGAGCCGTTGTCCTCCACGCGCACTAGGTCCTGGTTGGCCCGGAGCTCCACGTTGATGACGTCCGGCTGGCTGCGGAACGTCAGGGCCAGCTGCGTCTGCATCCTGAGCCTGTCCTCGGTGGAGGCATCGGTGAGCTCCTTGGCGGACAGGTCCACCTGGGCAGCGCCGGAAACAACGGGCACCGATTCCCTGGCAAGTTTCATTCCGGACGGGAACGCGCTGACGACAGCGCCCTTCAGGTACGGGGCGGGCCCGGCGAGCAGGGCGCTCGTCATGGCCTTCACTGTTTTCTTCTTGATGAACCAGCGGACATCGGGAACCGCGTAGGTGAAGCTGGGGTCGTAGAAGTAGATGGGGTAGGCGCCGTAGATGACCTTGAAGGTCTCCTCGGGAATGGCGGTGCCGTCGGGGATCTTGGAGATGCGCCATTCGCCGTCGACCTGCACGAGGGTAACGGGGATGTTTTCCTTGGTACCCTCCGGCATCTGGGTGGCGACGCCGTCGGAATCCACTGAGTACGCGACGTCCAGTTCGTAGTTGTAGACGCCCTCGACGGCGGTCTTCACCACCCGCTCGGAGCGGAACACCAGCGTCCGCTGGTCCGGTTTCCAGCCAACGGAGGACGCCTGCGTCAGGTACTGCCGGGCCACGGCGTAGTCGTCCTCATACCCGCTGCCTGCCAGGTAGAAGTCCTCAATGACCGCCTCCGGGCTGGACCCGGTGCGCGGCGCGACGGGAAAGAACACGGGCGCGTTGGGGTTTCCGGCACTTTCATCGGTGCTCTTTCCCACGGGGCCCGACCTCGGGATCTGGGCACACGAGGCCAGGAACAGCAGGATGACGGCCAGCAGCCCCGCGGCCAGTCCGCGGGCCGCCGGGCGCACCCGGCTCACGAACGCTCCCCTGTGCGCGCCGGCTCCGGTGTGCCCGGTCCGCCGCCCGCGGCGGGCCTGGCGTCCGCGGGCGGAACAGGGTTCGCCGGTGCAGGGTTGGCGGGCTCAGGCCTGGCCGCTCCGGAATCCGCGGGCACAGCGGTGGCGCCCGTTCCCAGGACCAGGACACTGTGGTCGCCGGGGCCGCCCAGTCCCACGTCCGCCGGCTCAAGGGGCAGCGGCGACTTTGTGATGGTGCCGCCCTGTTTGAGCGGAAGGGTGAGCCGGAAGCTGGAGCCGACTCCGGTGTTTCCCCAGGCCTGCAGCCAGCCGTTGTGCAGCTTGGTGTCTTCGGTGGCGATGGACAGGCCCAGCCCGCTGCCGCCCGTGGTACGCGCCCGGGCAGGGTCGGCGCGCCAGAAGCGGTCGAAGACCCGTGCCGCCTCGGCGGGACTCATGCCGATGCCGTGGTCCCTGACGGTGACCGCAACGGCGTCGGCGTTGGAGGCGACGGAGATATTGACGGGGCGGCCTTCGCCGTGCTCAAGGGCGTTCAGGATCAGGTTCCGCAGGATCCGGTCGATGCGCCGGCTGTCCATTTCCACCACGACGCTGCCTTCCGGCGCATTCAGTGTCATCTTCGAACCGTATTCTTCGGCGACCGGCGCAGCGCCCTCCATCACGTGCGAGATGAGCTGCACGATGTCCGTCGCCTCGGCATCGAGCATGGCAACGCCGGCGTCGAACCTGGAGATCTCCAGCAGGTCCGCCAGCAGTGACTGGAACCTCTCCACCTGGTTGTAGAGCAGTTCGGCCGACCTCTTGTTAATGGGGTCAAAGTCGTCGCGGGCGTCGTACAGCACCTCGGCGGCCATCCGGACGGTGGTCAGCGGGGTGCGGAGCTCATGGGACACATCCGAAACGAACCGCTGCTGCATCTGCGAGAGCGTGGCCAGCTGCGTGATCTGCTCCTGCAGGCTCGCGGCCATGTGGTTGAACGAGGCCCCGAGACGGGCCACCTCGTCCTCCCCCTTGACCACCATGCGTTCCTGCAGCTGGCCCGCCGCCAGTTTTTCCGAGACCACGGCTGCATGGCTGACAGGGCTCACCACGTTGCGGGTGACGTACCAGGCGATGGCGCCAATCATGAGGATCAGCGCGGCGCCGCCGGCCCAGAGGACGTTCTGGATTTCGTTCAGGGTCTGCTGTGCCGTGTTGAGGTCGTAGATCAGGTAGAGCTCATAGACGGTGCCGTTGAAGGTCACCTTGTTGCCGACGGCGATGCCCGGCCGGTCTTCGGTCCCCACCGGGAATTCCGTGGACGCCCAGAACTGTTCCTTGCCGGAGTCCTGGACGGCCTTCCGGAGATCCGGCGGGATGACGCTGATGGTCAGCTGGTCGGAGGCGCGCGATTCCACCCACCGGTTGCGGGGCTTGGTCTGCTCCGGCATCGCCTCAAACACGTAGCGGCGCTGGATCACCGAGCCCTTGCCCTCCACCGCGTTGAGGGTGTCGTAGACAAGGGTGATCACACTGGACTGGTCGGTGACCTGGGCGCCGTCGAACGTGTCCTGCACCTGCTTGACGTTGTAGCGGGTCTCAGACTCCGCCTGTGTCAGCCGTTCCTGGAACAGGTTGTTGGCAATCTGGTTGGACAGGTAGGCGCCCACGATCGCGAACGAGCTGATGGACAGCAGCAGGGTGGTCAGGACTGTGCGGAACTGCAGGGACCGGCGCCACCGGCGCTGGAGGGAGTGCAGCAAGTACCGGATGCCGGGAAAAATGCGGTCGACGCCGGTGCGCACCAGGCGGGCGACACGGAGGACGACGATGAGTGCCCGGCGCTGCCAGATCCGGGCCTGCGACGGCAGCCGTGCGAGCCCGGCGCCGAAGGCGTCGGTGTGCTCCGGGCCCGTACGGGGACCGGGTTTGCGCGAACCGTCCCGGGCATGCTCCGCCGCGGGAGCGCTTCCGCTGGATTCGGAACCGGATCCCGCGGGCGCCTCAGGGGGATTCTGGCCCTGCGGTTCAGGACCCTGCTTTGTAGCCGACACCACGAACCGTCAATACAACTTCCGGGGCTTCCGGATCACGTTCAATCTTGGACCTCAGTCGCTGGACATGGACATTGACCAGCCGGGTGTCAGCCGCGTGGCGGTAACCCCAGACCTGCTCCAGGAGCAGTTCACGGGTGAAAACCTGCCAGGGCTTGCGCGCCAGGGCAACCAGGAGATCGAACTCAAGCGGCGTCAGCGAGATCCGCTCGTCGCCGCGGCTCACCAGGTGGCCGGCGACGTCGATGGTGACGTCCGCGATGCGCAGCGTCTCGGGCGCCTTCTGGTCGCCGGGACGCAGCCGCGCCCGGACACGGGCAACCAGCTCGGCGGGTTTGAAGGGTTTGGGCACGTAGTCGTCGGCTCCTGATTCCAGTCCCCTGACAACATCGGAGGTGTCCGACTTGGCCGTCAGCATGACGATCGGAACATCGGACTCCGACCGGATCTGCCGGCAGACCTCGATGCCGTCCGTTCCGGGCAGCATCAGGTCAAGGAGCACAAGATCCGGCTTTGACGACCGGAAGACGTCCAGAGCCTGTCCGCCGTCCGCACAAAAGACGGGCTCAAAGCCGTCGTTGCGCAGGACAATGCCGATCATCTCTGCGAGCGCCTCGTCATCATCAACCACCAGAATGCGTGCCTTCATAGTTATATATTCCCTTATTGCTGTTGCTTTGTCGTATTGATGGAGTTTTCGGCGGGGCGCGTGCCGGGCCGTCAGGAACGGCAACCGGAGGGCTTCCCAGCCCGACTGCCCCGGAAGCTAGGATGCCCGACGGCGGAACTATAGTCTGGAGGTGCCCGGCCGTTGGCCGGCGCGCACATTGGGGAGGAACAGGTTGTCAGAGCAGGATCCGCAGCACCCGCCGTCCGGAAACCGGCCGCCTGAACACCAACCGCCTGAACAGCACCCCTGGGGCACAACCCCGCAGTGGGGCAGCCCGCAGTGGACTACCCCGCAGCCCGGCCCCTACCAGCCTGGCGCCGCCCAGCCGTTTGGTCCACCGCAGCAGTGGGCGGCGGGACCAAATTTTGCGGGGCCGAATTTTGCAGGGCCGAATTTTGCAGGGCTGAATTTTGCCGGGCCACATTCCGCCGGGCCAAACCCCCCGGTCCCCTATCCCGTGTACGCCGCCCCGCCGAAGCCAGGTGTGGTGCCGCTGCGGCCGCTGATGTTCGGCGAACTCATGGACGGTGCCTTCCAGACAGTCCGGCGGAATCCCAAGGCGATGCTCGGGGCGGGCCTGGTGGCGCAGGCACTGGGCGCCGTGATTGCCGGCATCCTTCCGCTGGTCATGCCGGCTTCCGATGCTTCTGCGGGGGCCTTGCCAGGGAATTTCAGCAGCTCTCAAGTGACCTCCATCCTTGGCGTGGCGGGCGGCTTTCTGCTTGTCGGCCTGGTGTCCCTGTTTATTGGCATGGTGATGCAGGGGGCCATGGTGGTGCCGGTGGCCAGGTCCATCCTCAACCGGCGCACCGGGTTCCGGCAGATGTGGCTGTTGGCACGCGGACGTGCCTGGACGCTGGTACGCCTGGCCGGGCTCGGCGTGGCGGCCGCGCTTCTGGCCATGGCCCTCATCGGCCTGGCCACCGCGGGACTGGCCAATTCGATGGGCACCGGGGCACTGGTGATCGTGCTTCCGCTGTTTCTGGCCTTTATTGCAGCCATGATCTGGGTGTCCGTCAAGCTGACGGTCGCACCGGCCGTCATCATCGTCGAGGACGTCGGCGCCTGGGACGGCATCCGGCGTTCCTGGGCCGTGACGCGGGGAAGCTGGTGGCGCGTCTTCGGCATCGTCCTCGTGGTGTCCCTCCTCGTTGGCGTCATTGGCCAGATCGTCCTCATCCCCGTCACCCTGCTCGCCGGGCTGCTCACCGCCGTCGCCGGGCCCCAGGACCTGGCCGGCCAGGCCGCCGCCCTGCAGGCAGTGGTCGTAGTTGTCACCGCTGTCGTCTCCGCCGCCGTCGGTGCGGTGGCGTTCGCCTTCCAGACGTCGGTCATGGCTTTGCTCTACATGGATTTGCGGATGCGCAACGACGGCCTGGATATCGCGCTGCTCCGGCTGCTGGAAGCCGGAAACGACGACGGCGGCATACCGGGCCGGGGCGTGCCGGTCTACAGTTCGGGCCGCTACAACGCCGCGCCTTACCACCAGCAGGGGCCCTACCAACGCGGACCATACCAGCAAGGGCCTTACCAGCAGCCGCCTTATTACCCGGGTCCGCACCAGGGCGGCCCTTACGGCAACTCAGCCGGCTGGCCGCCGCCTCCGGGGCCGCCGACGATGCCGGGATGAGCGCCGTCGGCTTCCTTCCGGTCCTGCGGCATGCCACAGTGCTGCTTCAGCGCCCGCTGGAACCCCCAGTGCAGCCTGACCGGGAAGAAGCGCGCCGCTGGGCGGTGGAGGAACTCTCAAAACGCGAGTACAGGGAGGCTGAACCTGGCTGGCTGGAGACCCTCTGGCGGCAGTTCCTTGACTGGCTGCAGTCCGTGACCGATGGCCAGCCCTTCGCCGACGGACCCCCGGTGGCGCCCCTCATCGGCCTGGGCATCGCCATCCTGGTGGGCGCGGCCATCATCCTGGCCCGGCCCCGGCTTAATGCCCGCCGCCGCGCACCGAAGGAAATCTTCGACGCCGAAACAGCCGCCACTGCAGCCGATTACCGGGCGCGCGCAAGTGCCGCTGCCGCGCGCGACGACTGGGCGGCCGCCGTCGTCGAACAATTCCGCGCACTGGTGAGTTCCGCCGAGGACCGGGCCGTCCTGGACCCCCAGCCCGGCCGGACGGCCGACGAAGCCGCCGGGCAGCTCACGCGGGCGTTTCCTGCGGCCGGCAACAAACTGGAGGCGGCGGCCATCATTTTCGACGCCGTCCGCTACGGCAGCGGGAGCGCCCAGGCAGCCGACCATGCGGCAATCATTGAGCTGGAATCGACCCTCGACAGGCTCACACCTACCTACACCGGGGCCGCACCCGGCGGACTGGCGGTCCCCAGATGACGCAGGTTGCCGTCGCCGGGCGAAGGAAGACGGGCTGGATCCGCAGGCACCGGGCGGGAGTGCTCTTCGCCGTGGCCGTGGCCGCTGCCCTGGCGGTGACCCTCGCACTGCAGTTCACGCAGCGGTCTGACGGCCAGGACCTGTCTATCCGCAACCCCGGCCCGCAGGGCGCCAGGGCGGCAGCCCGGATCCTGGCCGGACAGGGCGTCTCCGTCAACCAGACGGAGTCGTTCCAGGAAACCCTCGCCGCGGCGCGTGAGGCCCGCAGCACCGGGTCCGGCTCGACGGTCCTGGTCTACGACGAACGGGGGTTCCTCGCCCCCGACAGGCTCCGCCGGCTGCTCACCGAAACCGACCGGCTGGTGGTGGTTTCGCCGCGGCTGGCCGCATTGACCGGCCTGGGCAGCCCTATCCGGCAGGCCGGGGTGGTCCCCGGCTCGGGTCAGACACTGCAGCCCGGATGCACTGTCGCCGACGCCCAGGCTGCCGGGAACATCAGTGCCGAGGGCGGCTTCGTCTACACCGGTGGCACCGTGTGCTATGGCGACGCCGGCAACGGACGGGGCCTGTACGCCTCGGCAGAGGACGGACGGCTCGTGGTCATCGGCAGCACGGCCGTGATCAGCAACCAGTTCCTGGCCGCCAACGGCAACGCCGCCCTCGCGCTGCGGACCCTGGGCAGCCAGGGGCACCTCATCTGGTACCTTCCGGGTCCCGGGGACCTCGGCGGCACCCCGGCACCAAAGACGCTCGCGGAGCTGGCACCGGCGTGGTCCGTGTTCGTGGCCCCGTGGCTCATTGTGGTGGCACTGTTCGCCGTGCTGTGGCGCGGACGCCGCCTGGGTCCGCTGGTCTTTGAGCCCCTGCCGGTGGTGGTGAAATCCGCAGAAACGGCAGAGGGCCGGGCGAGGCTGTACCACGAGGCCCACGACGTTGCCCGGGCAGCAGACACGCTCCGGGCCGGCACGCTCGTCCGGCTTGCCGCCGCCCTCCGGATGGGGTCCGCGGCGGACTCCGTGGATGTGGCGGCCGCGGCTGCCCGGCACCTGGACAGCACACTCCCGGAGGTGCTCCGGGTCCTGCAACACCGCCCCGCAACCGAGGCCGAGCTTGTCCGCTGGGCCCAGGACCTTGTCCGACTAGAGAAAGAGGTACAGGCCAGATGAGCCAGCAGCCAAACGGCCACGACAACGGGACCTACGGCGAGGCGCCGGTGGGCACCATGGCCGCCCCGCGGACCGCAGATCATTCCCCGGATCCCGTCCGGCAGGCACTGCTTGACGTCCGGCACGAGGTGGCCAAGGCAGTGGTGGGCCAGGATTCCACCGTCACCGGCATGCTGATCGCGTTGCTGTCGCGGGGACACGTGCTGCTCGAAGGCGTGCCGGGCGTTGCCAAGACGCTCCTGGTCCGCGCCCTGTCCGCTGCGCTGAGCCTGGACACCAAGCGCGTCCAGTTCACGCCGGACCTGATGCCCGGCGACGTCACGGGTTCCCTCATCTACGACGCCGCAAATTCCGAATTCAGCTTCCGTGAAGGCCCCGTCTTCACCAACATCCTCCTGGCCGACGAAATCAACAGGACGCCGCCCAAGACCCAGGCTTCACTGCTGGAAGCGATGGAGGAACGCCAGGTGTCCGTGGACGGCGTATCGCGCCGGCTGCCGGTGCCCTTCATCGTTGCGGCCACCCAGAACCCCGTTGAATACGAGGGCACCTATCCGCTGCCCGAGGCCCAGTTGGACCGCTTCCTCCTCAAGCTGACCATGCCCCTGCCGGACCGCGCCGCCGAAATCGAAGTGGTCCGCAGGCACGCCGCCGGTTTCGATCCCCGCGACCTCGCCGCGGCAGGCATCCGCCCGGTGGCGGGCGCCGGCGAGCTGGAGCGGGCACGGCAGGCTGTGGCCGCCGTCGGCGTGGCGCCCGAGGTGCAGGGCTACATCGTGGACGTGGTCCGGGCCACGCGCGCCGCCCCGTCCTTCCAGCTCGGCGTCTCGCCGCGCGGCGCCACCGCGCTGCTGAACACCTCCCGTGCCTGGGCCTGGCTGTCCGGCCGGAACTTTGTCACCCCGGATGACGTCAAGGCACTTGCCCAGCCGTGCCTGCGGCACCGCGTGGCACTCCGGCCCGAAGCCCTGATGGACGGCGTCCAGGTGGACGACGTGCTGGGCAGCATCCTGGCTTCCGTGCCGGTCCCCCGCTGATCCGGTGGCCATTTCCGGGCGTTTGGTACTCCTGGCGGCGGCCGGGCTGGCTCCGGTGCTCCTTTTTCCGGGCTGGCTGACCGTGCTTGCCGTGCTCCTGGTCCTTGGCGCGCTGGTCCTGCTTGACCTGCTGCTGGCGGCTGCACTGCGGCAGGTTTCCGTGGAAAGGTCAGCACCCGCCAACGTCACTCTCGGCGGCGTGGCGGACTCCGTGCTGACGCTGCGCAACAGCGGCACGCGAAAGCTGCGGGCAGTGGTGCGTGATGCCTGGCAGCCGTCCGCCGGGGCGGAAAACCCAGTGCAGGAGACAGACATTCCGGCCGGTGAGAGACGCCGTTTGACTGTCAGGCTCAGGCCGGCACGGCGGGGTGACCTCAGGGCACCCCACATCACGGTCCGGTCCTTCGGTCCCCTCCGGCTCGCCGCCCGGCAGAAAACGGTGCAGGCTCCCGGATCCCTGCGGGTGCTGCCGCCTTTCAACTCCCGGCGGCACCTCCCGTCAAAGCTGCGCCGGCTGCGGGAGCTTGACGGTAAGGCGGCAGTGCAGATCCGCGGCGCCGGAACCGAGTTCGATTCCCTGCGCGACTATGTCCGGGGCGATGACGTCCGCTCCATCGACTGGCGGGCAACGGCGAGACGGTCCGCCGTCGTGGTCCGCACCTGGCGGCCGGAGCGGGACCGGCGCGTAGTGATCATGCTGGACACGTCGCGGACCGCCGCGGCGCGCGTGGACGACGAACCCCGGCTGGACACCGGAATCGAGGCCGCGCTGCTGCTGGGTGTCCTTGCCGAACGCGGCGGTGACCGCGTGGACTTCTTCGCGTTCGACCGGCGCATGCGGGCCCGGGCAGGCACGACGGCAGGCGGCAACCTGCTGGGGCAGCTGGTCCAGGCGGCGGCGCCGCTGCAGGCGGAACTCATCGAACTGGACTGGGCACAGGTGCCGGCCCAGGTCCGTGCGGTTTCGGCGCACCGTTCGCTGGTGGTCCTGCTGACCTCACTGGATGGCGGCGCACCGGAGGAAGGGCTCATTCCGATGGCGGCGCGCCTCGCCCGGCAGCACATGGTGGTGGTGGCGTCGGTCCGCGACCCCCTGCTGAGGGAGATGCTGCAGGACAGGACGACGGCGGCCCAGGTGTTCCGTGCGGCCGCCGCGGAGCGCGCCCTGCTCGAGCGGGAAGCCGTGAGCGTCCAGCTGCGCCAGCACGGCGTCGAGGTGGTGGACGCGGAACCGCACCAGCTGCCTCCGGCGTTGGCCGACGCCTACATACGGCTCAAAGCGGCAGGACGGCTGTGATGCCCGCCCCGATCTACCGGCAGGCCTTGGGTGCCGACTTTTACCGTCTGCAGCCCGAACTGCAGCGGTATTTTTCGCTGGCGCCGGGGTCCGGCAGCTTCGGCGTCGGCGAGGGCGTCTTCGATGTGGTGGGCTGCCGGCAGCGATGGCTGCGGCCCATGGTTCAGCTGACCGCCGGAGAGCAGGCCTTCTTTCCGGAGTACGGCGAGGGCGTGCCATTCCGGATCGAAAACCATGCGCATTTCGATCCCTTCGGCCGCTCCAGCCTGACGGCCCGGCGCGAGATTTTCTTCCCCGGCAGGACCAGGATCTTCCAGGACACCACGAGTGTGGAAGCCGGTGGCAGCGTCGGCCGGGCACGCCTCGTGGACTATGTGGGCCGGTACCGCCGGCTGGTCACGGACCTAAACCTGAGTGTGACGGCCGGGGGCCGGCTGCGGGGAGTCTCCGAGGCCTCGCGGCTGTTCCTCGGCCCGCTCCGGCTGCCGCTGCCGGCGGCCCTTGACGCGAAGGCCTACGCGGAGCAGTGGTGGGACCCCGCAGCCGGGGAAACCGGGCGGCACAGGATCCAGGTAAAAGTAATCCAGCCGCAGCTCGGCCTCGTCCTGGTTTATGCGGGCCACTTCGACTACCGGCTGGAGCCCTATCCGCCGGGTACTTCGTCGGCAGGCTTCCTTCCGGCGTACGCCAGGCCGGACCGCTGGGAGCGGCGAAGCTAGCCCAGCGCCAGCTGGTTCAGGCCGTCCGCAACCTGGGTGAGCCGGGTCAGGACCTCTGTTGCCACGGCGGGCGACTGCCGTTCAAGGCCGCCCGACGGCGTGACCCGCACTGTGCCGAGCGCCGCCAGCGGCAGCCCCAGCTGCTGCCATGGACGCCGGACAGATTCAACAATGTCCGAAGCCTTCGGCACGCCGCCCGGCCCGTCGGTCCGCAGCGCCCCGGCCCAGAGCCGCTTGCCGGCTTCAACCGCGCCCGCCAGCTGTTCCCATTGCCGGGTGGTCAGGGCCAGCAGCGGAACGGCGATCGCGTCAGCGCCGGCAGCCAGGATCCTTTCGAACGGGGCCTCGATTTCCGGCACCGCAATGGCGATTTCCAAAGCCCCTGCCTCGCGGAGGGCGTCAATCACCACGCGCCAGAGTTCCGTCACTTCCTGTCCCGGGACGGATCGCAGGGTGCGGTAGCCGCTGGAGGTGGGAATGGTGCCGGCGAGGACCGGGGCTATGTCCGGTTCGTCGAGCTGCACCACGAGTTTGGCGCCGGGAACCGCGGCGGCCACCTTGGCAAGGTGCGCGCCGACCCCGGCGGCGAGGGAGGCAGCGATGTCGCGTCGTGCGCCATAGTCGATCAGGGCGCGCTCGCCGTTGTGGAGGTGCAGGCCCGCGGCCAGGCTCAGGGGTCCGCGCAGCTGGACCTTGAGTTCGTCGGCGGCGCTGTCCTCTTCACCGGCGACGTCGGCCAGGACGTTGATGTCGGTGGACAGGGCTGACCGGGCCCGCACCAGGTCGCGCCCGGGCCGGTCAACGATCCGCCAGCCGTGCGGCTGGACATCGACTGCCAGGTCCACCAGGAGTGAGGCGGTGCGGCCAATGGCGTCAGCACCGACGCCGCGGTCTGGCAGTTCGGCAAGAAAGGGCAGGTGCGGGCTGCCGAGCTCGCCGCGGATGATGCGGGTGGCTTCCACCGGGTCCTGGCCCGGCCAGGGCCCCAGCGCGGTGGCCGTTACCTGGGCCGTCCGCTGAAGGTCTGCGTCCGGCACGGCTTAAGCGGTGAGGGGTGCGGACGGGCTGGCCGTTCCGTTTGCCGGTGCGCCGGCGGCGTTGTGGTCCTCGGCGATCGCCTCGTGGTGCCGGATCACCTCGCCGATGATGAAGTTCAGGAACTTCTCCGCGAAGGCGGGGTCCAGCTGGGCATCCTCGGCAAGCCGGCGCAGGCGGGCGATCTGGGCCGTTTCGCGCCCGGGGTCCCCCGCCGGAAGGCGGTGGGCGGCCTTGAGGAAGCCCACCTTCTGCGTCGCCTTGAAGCGTTCGGCCAGGAGGTAGACCAGGGTTGCATCGATGTTGTCGATGCTCGACCGGATCGACAGCAGCTCCGCCATCACCGCAGGATCCACATGCCCGGCCAGCGAGCTGGCGGCGGGATTGTAGGAGTCAGTGTCAGGCAGATCATGGTTTAGCTCGGTCATGGTTCCAGTCTATGGGCACCGCCGGACTCTCTGCCCGTGTTAAGGATGCTGGCAGAGAATGTAAGTGTTCGCACATACCGATGAGGGAGGATGCACGTGAAAATCGCAGTTCTTGGTACCGGCGTGGTGGGCAGGACCCTGGCGGGAAAACTCGTGGAGTCCGGGCACGACGTCGTCCTGGGGTCGCGGAGCGCCACCAACGAGGCCGCCGTGGGATGGGCAGCGGAGGCGGGGCCGCGTGCCAGGGCCGCCACCTTCTTCGACGCCGCGGCGGAGGGCGAGGTGGTCATTAACGCGACGCCCGGCGCGGTTTCGCTGGACGTGCTGGCCGCTGCCAGCACCCTGAACCTTGCCGGCAAGGTGCTGATCGATGTGGCCAATCCGCTGGACCATTCGGCCGGCTTCCCGCCGTCGCTCTCCATCTCGAACACCGACAGCCTGGCAGAGACCATCCAGCGGGCGTTTCCCACCGCCCGTGTGGTGAAGGCGCTGAACACCATGCGCGCCGATGTCATGGTGGCGCCGGACCGGCTGGCGGGCGGCGATCATGACGTGTTCATGGCCGGGGACGACTCGGAGGCCAAGGACGTGGTGGCCGGACTCCTGCGGGAATTCGGCTGGCGGCCCCGGCACATCAGGGACCTGGGACCGCTGGAGGCGGCCCGGGGCATGGAGATGTGGCTGCCGCTGTGGCTGCGGATTTTCCTGAAGCAGGGCGACCGCGTGTTCAACATCAAGGTTGTATCCGACCAGGAGTAGGCAACGGCGGCCTCTGGGCAAAGACACGTGTCCCCGCCCTCGGGGAGGACGGGGACACGTGATGACTCTGCAAATGCGGCTAGATGCCCAGCAGGGCGCGGTTGTCCTCCCGCCGCTTGGCCTGTTCGGCCGGATCCGGGACCGGCAGCGAAGCGATCAGGCGCTTCGTGTAGTCATGCTGCGGAGCACCCATGACCTGGTGGCCGATCCCCTGTTCAACGAGCTTGCCCTTGTAAAGCACCCCCACCCAGTGCGACAGCATGTCCACCACCGCGAGGTCGTGGCTGATGAACAGCGCGGCGAAACCGAACTCCTGCTGGATTTCCCGGAAGAGCTCCAATACTTTCGCCTGCACCGAAACGTCCAGCGCCGACGTCGGCTCATCGGCGATGAGCAGTTTCGGGTTCAGGATGAGGGCCCGCGCCAGGGACGCGCGCTGGCGCTGCCCGCCGCTGAGCTCATGCGGGAAACGGTCAGCGTACGACGCCGGCAACTGGACTGACTCCAGCAGCTCACCGACGCGTTTGCGTGCCTGTGCCGGTGAAGGGTTGGTGTGGATGACCAGCGGTTCGGCGACGCAGTCGCCGATGGTCAGCTGCGGGTTGAAGGACGCCGCCGGGTCCTGGAAAACGAACCCGATCTCCTTTCGGAGCGGTTTGAAGCTCCGCTCCTTGAAGTTCAGCATCTCGTAGCCCAGCACGTTCAGGCTTCCGCCGGTGGTCCGGTTCAGGCCGGCGATGGCCCGCCCGATGGTCGTCTTGCCCGAGCCCGATTCGCCGACGAGTCCGAACACCTCGCCCTCGGACACGGTGAAGCTGACGCCGTCCACGGCCTTGAAGGCGGGGCTGCCCAGCCGGCCGGGATATTCGATGGTGAGGCCCTTCGCCTCAACCAGCACCCTGCCGTCCTGGTGCGCCCGTTCGGTCATCCCCTCCGACGCCGAATGCCGGCCAAGGTGCGGCACGGCGGCCAGCAGTTTCCGGGTGTACTCCTGCCGCGGCTCGGCGAAGAGGGTCTTGGCCGGGGCCTCCTCGACGACATCGCCGCGGTACATCACCACGACGCGGTCGGCGAGGTCGGCCACCACGCCCATGTTGTGCGTGATCAGCACTATAGACGTTCCATACTTGTCCCTCAGGTCCCGCAGGAGCTCCAGGATCTCTGCCTGCACCGTGACGTCCAGGGCGGTGGTGGGTTCGTCCGCCACGATCAGCCCCGGGTTCAGTGCGAGCGCAGCGGCGATGACCACGCGCTGCTTCTGGCCGCCGGAGAACTGGTGGGGGTAGTAGTTGACGCGCGTTTCGGGGTCCGGGATGCCCACCTTGCGCAGGGCTTCAATGGCCCGGGCCTTGGCCTCCTTCGCGGTAACCCGCTTGCCGCCGTCCCGGCCCGCATGGGCAAGGATCCCCTCCGCGATCTGCCAGCCGACGGTGAACACGGGGTTCAGTGCCGTGGACGGCTCCTGGAAGACCATGGCCACGTCCCGGCCGCGGATCTGGCGGAGCCTGCCCGGGGAAACGCTGATGACGTTGCTGCCGTTGATCACCACCGCTCCGGAGCTGATGGCGGTCTCCGGCAGCAGTCCCAGGATGGTCTTGGCAGTGACGGTCTTGCCGGACCCGGACTCGCCGACGATGGCGAGCACCTCCCCTGCCTTCACCTCGAGGCTCACGTCCTTGACGGCGTGGACGTCCCCGGCGTCAGTGGCGAACGTGACCTTGAGGTGGTCGATGTCCAGCACCGGTCCGGCCCCGGCGCCGTGCCGGTCAGAAACAGATCCGATATTGATGGTCATGGGGTACTCACATCTGCTGAAATGGCTGCCTGGGCCGCCGCGGTCGAATCCGGGCCGCCCTTGTTGCCGGCGCGCTTGCGGCCGCGGAGGCGGGGATCATTGAGGTCATTGATGCTCTCCCCCACCAGCGTGAGGCCAAGAACTGTCCAGACAATGGCGAGGCCGGGGAACACGCCCGTCCACCAGATACCTGACGTGGTGTCCGCCAGCGCCTTGTTGAGGTCGAACCCCCATTCGGCGGCGGAGGAGGGCTCGATCCCGAATCCCAGGAAGCCCAGGCCCGCAAGGGTGAGGATCGCTTCCGAGGCATTCAGGGTGAAGATCAGCGGAAGGGTGCGGGTGGCGTTCCGGTAGATGTGCCGGCCCATGATGCGGATGCTGGAGGCACCCACCACCTTCGCCGATTCGACGAAGGGTTCCGCCTTGAGCCTGATGGTCTCCGCCCGGATGACCCGGAAGTACTGCGGAATGAACACCACGGTGATGGAGATCGCCGCCGCCAACACGCCGCCGAGGAGGCTGGACTCGCCGCCGCTGATGACGATGGCCATGACGATGGCCACCAGCAGCGACGGGAACGCGTAAACGGCGTCTGCCACCACAACGAGCACGCGGTCCAGCCAGCCGCCGAGGTAGCCGCTCACCAGGCCGAGGATGACGCCGGCGAAGATGGACAGCACCACGGCAACCACGATCACGAGGATGGCGGTCTGGGAGCCCCAGATGACCCGGGACAGGACATCGTAGCCGCCCACAGTGGTGCCCAGCAGATGCTTCCCGCCGGGCGGCTGCTGCGTGGGGAAGCTGCCGTCGGCGTCGGAAAGCTGCGCGAACCCGTACGGGGCAAGGAGCGGCGCGAAAATGGCGGTCAGGAGAAAGACGCCGGTCAGGACGAGGCCGACGACGAGCATGCCCCGCTGGAGTCCGACGCTCTTGTTGAAGTGGGAGATCACGGGCAGCCGCTTGAACAGCGGGGCCCTGCGGTCCACGGTGGCTTCCACCGGAGTTGCAGTGCTCATGTCAGTACCTCACACGGGGATCGATCAGCGCGGCCACGATGTCCACGATGAAGTTGGTGACGGCGACGATCACGGCCAGGAGCACCACGATGCCCTGCACCGCCACAAAGTCACGGGCCGTCAGGTAGTTGGCCAGCTGGAAGCCCAGCCCCTTCCACTCGAAGGTGGTCTCGGTGAGTACGGCACCGCCCAGCAGCACGGCGATCTGCAGACCCATCACGGTGATGATGGGGATCAGGGCCGGCTTGTAGGCGTGCTTGGTGACCAGCCGGAATTCGCTGACGCCACGTGAGCGTCCGGCCTCGATGTAGTCCCGGCCCAGGGTGCCGATGACGTTGGTGCGCACCAGCCGGAGGAAAATGCCGGCTGTCAGCAGGCCGAGGGCAACGGCGGGCAGGACGGCATGCGCCATCACGTCGCCGAGGGCGGCCATGTTGCCGCTTCTGAGCGCGTCGAGCCAATAGATTCCCGTAGGTGCTTGGAGTCCTGTGAGGGCAAGCTCGGTGGAGGTTTTCGCCCGGCCCGCCACGGGTAGCCAGCCAAGCCAGACGGAGAAGGTCAGCTTCAGCAGCAGCCCCGCAAAGAACACGGGAGTGGCATAGCAGAGGATCGCAAAGACGCGCAGCACGGCGTCGGGGAGGTGGTCACGCCGGTGCGCGGCGATCATCCCGAAGGGAATGCCCACCAGCAGCGCGACGATCAGCGCATTGATGGTCAGTTCCAGGGTTGCCAAGCCGTACGTCACCAGCATCTCGGTGACCTTGCGGTTATCGGACAGTGTGGTTCCGAAATTGCCCGTGACAAGCTGGCCCAGGTATTCGAAATACTGCACGGGAAGCGGACGGTCATAACCGGCCGCATGGATCCGTTCCTGCAACTGGTCCGGGGGCAGGCGGCCGCCCATCGCGGCCGTGATGGGATCCCCGGTGATCCGCATGAGGAAGAACACCATGGTCACCAGGATGAAGATGGTCGGAAAGATCAGGAGGAACCTGATCAGGAGGTATTGGCCCAGTCCCCCGCCGGACTTCTTTTTCTTTGTCGGCAAAAGGCCGTCGGCGTCGCTTGGCGGCGCCTCAATGAGAGTTGTCATTACTGCCTGATTCTGTGTTTCCGGATCCGTCGGGGACCTGGAATCGGCTGTTCACTGGCCAGCAGGAAGGCGGGACGCCCGGAAGGCGTCCCGCCTCCTTGGCTGGTCAGGACCTGATGGGGTGGGGCCCTACTTCGAGATCACTCCGAGGCGGGTCTTGAACGACGCGTCGAGGGTCTGGTCCACGCCCTTGACGTCTGCCCCCGCAACCATGAGCTGTGCGCCCTGCAGCAGCGGCAGGGTGGAGAGGTCCTTGGCGACGGCGGTCTGGGCATCGCCCAGCACCTTCTCGCGTTCGGCCTTGTCCACCGTGGTGAGCTGCTTGGTCACCAGGTCAGTGACAGCGGAGTTCTCGTAGTGGTTCTTCAGGAAGTTGCCGGGGATGAAGAACGGCGTGAGGTAGTTGTCGGCGTCGGAATAGTCCGGGAACCAGCCGAGCTGGTAGACCGGGTAGGCATCGGCCGTCCGGGCCTTGTTGTACGTGACCCATTCGGTGGACTGGAGGTCCACCTTGAACAGGCCCGACTTTTCCAGCTGTTCCTTGATCATGGCGTATTCGTCGCCCGAGGACTTGCCGTAGTGGTCCGCGTTGTACTGCAGCTTGATGTTGACGGTTCCGGTGATGCCGGCGTCGGCGAAGGCCTTCTTGGCCTTGTCCAGGCTGGGCTTGCCGTTGCCGTCGCCGTACATTTCCTTCAGCGGCTGGATGGCGCCGTTGAAGCCGTCCGGAACCACGGAGTAGGCGGGCAGGTAGGTGCCCTTGTAGACCTGGGTGGCGATCGCCTCGCGGTCCACAACGTCCGCCATCGCCTGGCGTACGGCGAGCGCCTTCTTGGCGTCGGCGTCGGCCGTCTTGGCGCCGAACGGCATGGTGTCAAAGTTGAAGACGATGTAGCGGAGTTCACCGCCGGGGCCCTTGTGCACCTTGACCTTTGAGTCCTTCTCAAGGTCGGCTGCGTCGGTGGCCGTCAGGCTGCGGCCGGCGACGTCGATGTTGCCCTGCTGGACATCCAGCTTCAGGTTGTTGGAGTCGGCGTAGTACTTGATGTTGGCGCCGTCGTTGGCGGGCTTGCCCAGGAGCCCCTGGTAGTCCGGGTTGGCCTTGAGGCTGACGAGCTCGTTCTTCTTGTAGCTCTCGATGGTGTAAGGCCCGGCAAACGGCTTGCCCTTGACGATTTCGTCGTCGCTGAGGACCTTGTCCGCCGGGAAGACCTCTTCGTCGACAATCGGTCCGGAGTTGGCGGCGAGAACGCCGGGGAAGACCTGGTCGTTGCCTGCCTTGAGGGTGAAGACCACTGTCGAGTCGTCCTTGGCCTCCACGGACTTCAGGTTCGACAGCAGTGCGGCCGGGCCGTTGGGGTCGGCGATCTTGACCACGCGGTCGATCGAGAACTTGACGTCGGAGGAGGTCAGGGCGTGGCCGTTGGCGAACTTCAGTCCCGGCTTGAGCTTAACGGTGTATTCCGTGGGCTTGGTGAAGGAGGCTGATTCGGCGATGTCCGGAACAGCATCGGCGCTGCCCGGCTTGGAGTTCATGAGGAAGGGATAAACCTGGTTCATCACCATGAACGAGCCGGCATCGTAGGAACCGGCCGGGTCCAGGGTGACAACCTTGTCCGTGGTCCCGTAGGTGATGGTGCCTCCGCCGGCGCCACCGGTGGAGGTGCCGCCGCCCCCGGACGGGCCGGTGCAGGCCGTGAGTGCGAAAGCGGAAACGCCTGCCAGCGCGATAGCGCTCCGCAAGGCCCTCTGGTTCTTTGCCATCTGTGAACTTTCTGTTCGATGAGTACGCGCGGGGTGCCCGATCTGACTCGTTTGCGGGCAGCCCGCTGATGCCTCTGATTCAACCAGAAGGTTGCCCGGTGAAACATTGCATCGTGTGAGTTGAGACACAAAATTTACCAGAAAGGCTGGCATGCTGCTGACCGAACGGTCGGGAACCGGTTGATAGGAACAAAAAACGGCCGGCGGAACTGTCCGCCGGCCGTTGTTCTCCGGAACCCGGAGCAGGGTTAAAGCTCTGCCCGCTGCAGGGACCGCGCAGCATCGATGGTCGCCTGGCCAAGGACCCGGCTCCCCTGGTAGAGCACCACGGTCTGGCCGGGTGAAACGCCGCGCAGCGGGTCCTTCAAGGTCACCACGAGGCTGTCCCGCTCAAACCCGGCGTCGTCGGCAACCCGCTCGATGCGTGCGCTCGCAGGAACGGGATCGCCGTGCGCGCGGACCTGCGCGTGGCAGTCAAAGTCGGCACCGGAGCCGACCTCATCGATGGGCAGGCCAGCCCAGGAAACCTTGATGCCGCGGATCTCGTCGATGGCCAGCAGGGCCTCGGGCCCCACCACCACCTTGTTTTCCTTCGGCCGGATCTCCAGCACAAAGCGCGGCTTGCCGTCCGCCGCCGGCCGGCCAAGCTTCAGCCCGCGCCGCTGGCCGACGGTGAAGGCGTTGGCTCCGCCGTGTTCGCCCACCTTGGCGCCGCTCTCGTCCACGATGTCGCCCGTGGTCATCTCGATCTTTTCGGCGAGCCATCCGGCGGTGTCACCGTCCGGGATGAAGCAGATGTCGTGGCTGTCCGGCTTGTTGGCCACGGACAGGCCGCGCCTTTCGGCTTCCGCCCGCACCTCAGCCTTGGATGGGGTGTCCGCGAGCGGGAACATGGAATGCTTCAGCTGCTCATGGGTGAGTACGCCCAGGACATAGCTCTGGTCCTTGGCCCAGTCGGCGGCACGGTGCAGTTCGCGGTTTCCGTCCGCATCCTCGATGACCTTGGCGTAGTGGCCGGTGCACACGGCATCGAACCCGAGGGCGATGGCCTTTTCGAGCAGGGCGGCAAACTTGATGCGCTCATTGCAGCGCATGCAGGGGTTGGGGGTGCGGCCGGCGGCGTATTCGTCGATGAAGTCCTGGACCACGTCCTCCTTGAACCGCTCCGAGAAATCCCACACGTAGTAGGGAATCCCCAGGACGTCGCACGCCCGCCAGGCATCGCGCGAATCTTCAATGGTGCAGCAGCCCCTGCTGCCGGTGCGCAGGGTGCCGGGCATCCTCGACAGCGCGAGGTGGACGCCGACGACGTCGTGCCCCGCCTCGACGGCGCGGGCGGCTGCGACAGCGGAGTCAACTCCGCCGCTCATGGCTGCTAGAACTCGCATTATGGCTTTCTGTTGACACCGGTTGCCGAACTATTCTACTGCCGGCCGGAATCACGGCCTAAATTCCCTTGACGGTCCCTGCCCGCCCTTCTAAAGTCACGAGTACCGTTTTTAGAATGCGGGCCGATGGCCTGCCGGGCGAATCGAGTAGCGCCATGACCCCTGAGAGCATTGTCATTGCCGGCGCCGGGCTGGCCGGAGCGACGGCGGCCCGCACCCTCCGCGCCGAAGGATACGCGGGGAACATCACCATCGCGGGAACGGAGCCGCACCATCCCTATCTGCGGCCGCCGCTGTCCAAGGAATACCTGCTGGGCAAAGCCGGGGAGGACGCCGTCGAGGTAGCGCCAGAGGGCTGGTACGCCGAGAACAACGTCAGGCTCCTGCTCGGCACACCGGTGGCATCGGTTGACCCGGCCGCCCATACTGTCCGCTTCGCAGACGGGACAGACCAAAGCTACGGTGCGCTGCTGCTGGCCCCCGGGGCAACACCCCGGACCCTTCCGATCGAAGGGACGGGGCTGGACGGCGTCAGTACCTTCCGCACGCTCGAGGACAGCCGCCGGCTGCGGGAACAACTGGCTCCCGGCGGCCGGAACGTTGTGCTCATCGGCTCCGGCTGGATCGGCATGGAACTGGCCGCGGCGGCAAGCACCTACGGTAACCGGGTCACCCTGCTCGGGCTGGAGGACATTCCGCTCGCCGCGGCCATCGGCCCGGAGCTCGGCAGCTTCTTCCGCACCCTGCACGAGGACAACGGGGTACAGTTCCGGCTCCCCGCCGCCGCGAAGGAGATCACCGGAGAGAACGGGAAGGTGACGGGCGTGGTGACCGACGCCGGCGAGCACCTGCCGGCGGACATCGTGATCATCGCCGTCGGCGTGGTGCCGGAAACAGCACTCGCCACCGCGGCCGGGTTGGAGGTCCGCAACGGCATCCTCACGGACGCGTCACTGCGCACCAGCGCCGCAGATATTTTCGCCGCCGGAGACGCCGCCAATGCCCTGCACCCATTCACGGGCGAGCACCACCGGAGTGAACACTGGTCCAATGCGCTCAACGGCGGGAAGGTGGCGGCCAGGGCCATGCTCAGCCAGGACGTTGCCTTGGACGTGGTGCCGTACTTCTACACGGACCAGTTCGACGTCAGCATGGAGTACTCCGGCTTCCCCTCCCTCGCGGCAAAGGTGGCCCCGGTCATCCGCGGCTCACTGGAGCGCAAGGAGTTCGTGGCTTTCTGGCAGCAGGAGGGGCGGGTGGTGGCCGGCATGAACGTCAACTGGCCCAGGTCCGTCAAGCCGGGCGCCCAGAAGACCATCAAGGCGCTCATATCCGCCCGGACCGAGGTGCCCGCGGAGAGGCTGGCCGATGAGACCGTGCCGTTTGACCGGCTGATGCCGGAGGCCGGCTGATATCGGGAGTCAGCCGGCGCCGGCGCTCAGCTACTGCCGGAACTCTGGCGGGCCACCGTGGCAGCCGTTTGGATGGACGATTCGTGGCCGGCCATTCCGGCCTGTCGAGCCCGGTCATAGGCGCCGGGCAGGGCCGCCAGCAGTGCGTCCACGTCCGCCTCCGTTGACGGATGCCCAAGCGTGAAGCGCTGCGCACCGCGCGCAGTCTCCTCGTCCAGGCCCATGGCAAGGAGGACGTGTGAGGGCCGCGGTACACCGGCGGTACAGGCGGAGCCGGTGGACGATTCCACGCCCGCGAGGTCCAGGAGGAACAGCAGGGAGTCCCCCTCGCACCCGGGGAACGTGAAATGGGCGTTGCCGGGCAGCCGGCCCGCACCCGCCGGCCCGCGCAGCACCGCCGCCGGAACCGCCTCGCGGACCCCCGTTATGAGCCGGTCGCGCAGCCCCGAAATCCGTGCCGCCTCGGCTTCGAGGTTCTTGGCCGCAGACTCAGCCGCGGCGGCGAAGGCCGCAATGGATGCCGTGTCCAGGGTTCCCGAGCGGACATCCCGTTCCTGGCCGCCGCCATGCTGCACCGGGGTGAGCTTCACCGACCGCCCCAGAATGAGCGCGCCTACTCCGACCGGCCCGCCGATCTTGTGGCCTGAGATGGACATGGCATCCAGCCCGGAGGCGCGGAAATCAACTGGGACAGACCCGAACGCCTGGACCGCATCGGAATGCACAGGGACGCCGGCTGCGTGCGCGAGCTCCACAATCCGGTGGATGGGCTGAATGCTCCCCACCTCATTGTTGGCCCACATGGCAGTCACCAGCGCAATGGACTCCGGCTCACGCAGCAGCTCTGCCTGCAGGGCGTCGAGATCCAGCACACCCTCAGGATCGACGGGCAGCCAAGAAATCTCTGCCCCTTCGTGGCGTTCCAGCCACTCCACTGTGTCCAGCACGGCGTGGTGCTCGACGGCGGAGCACAGGATCCGCCGCCGGCGTGGGTCTGCCGCCAGCCGGGACCAGTACATGCCCTTAACGGCCAAGTTGTCCGCTTCGGTGCCGCCCGAGGTGAAGATGACCTCCGAAGGATGGGCGCCTGCTGCCGCGGCCAGGGTTTCCCGCGCATCCTCCACGGAACGCCTGGCCCGGCGTCCGGAACCGTGAAGGGACGAGGGGTTCCCGGTCCGGGACAGCTCGCGCGTCAGCGCAGCCAGGGCTTCGGCGGCGATCGGGGTGGTGGCGGCATGGTCCAGGTAAACAGGCACGCTTAAATTCTAGACGCCGCCAAAATTCCAGCGCTGCCGCACTGCCTGAGCCGTCATGGCCTGATCCTGGCGCAGCAGCGCCCGACCGTCCGGTCCTCTTCCACCTTCTCCTCCGGCACCCCGCAGGCAGCGGCCGCGCCACTGAGAAACGCGCCGTTCATGGCACAGACCACCTCCGTATGACCGTCGGCCAGCCGGTGGAAGGGACAGTTCATGAGGATGATTCCACCCTCCCCGTCCCGTTCCGGCATGTACCCAACGCTGCCCAGCACCTCATCCAGGGATGCCCCATCGGTTCCCAGTGCCCGCCCCCGGGAGTAGGACGCCTCGGCCAGCGCCTCGCCTACCTCTCCCCCGCCGGCCATGGCGGACTGAATCGCCGTGGCCATCAGCTCCCCGGCCAGATCGTAGCTGCGGTCCGGAACCGAGGCACCCACTTCTTCCAGCGCCGGGCGGTACAGCTTCGCCGGCCGCCCCGACCCCGGGCCGGCTTTTCCGCCGAGCTTGCGGAATTCGACGGCGAGCAACCCGTCCCGGGCCAGCCTGTCCAGGTGGAAGGACGCAGTGGACCGGGGCATGTCCAGCGCGGCCGCGGCGTCGTCACGACCCACCGCCGACCGCTGGCCGGCGACGTACTCAAAAAGGCGCCGCCTTCCGGTGTCCCCCAGCGAAGCAAGGGCCGCCAGACGGCCGGCCCATGAAAGAGCGGTCTTGGATTCGCGGTGGTCAGCTGGGCGGTCCATAAATCCAGCGTAACTCTAAAATCAAGATCCGTTGCTAAAGAAGGAGAAGGAGTTCTAAAATCAAGCTATCTACTTTTAGAAGGAGGCTTGACCGTGAAAACCACAGCAATGAAAGAGTCCGCGAAGCCGCAGGCGCTCGCAACTGATCCGGCCCACCAGGCGTTCCTGCTGCTGCGCACGGTGTTCACCGTGGCGCCCATCCTTTTCGGCCTGGATAAGTTCACCAATCTGCTGACGGACTGGACCGGCTATCTCGCGCCGATGGTTCCGGACGCCCTGCATTTGCCGGCACAGACGGTGATGTATGCCGTCGGAGTTATCGAAGTCATTGCCGGAATCCTGGTGGCCCTCCGGCCGCGGATCGGTTCGCTCGTGGTGGCTGCCTGGCTCGTCGGGATCATCGTGAACCTGCTCATCCTCGGGGCCTTCTACGACGTCGCCCTGCGCGACTTCGGACTCTTCGTGGGCGCGCTGGCGCTCAACCGGCTGGCCACAGCCGCAGCGGCGCATCAGCCGGGCGGGACCACCGTGAGCCACTGAGCAATGTCTGCCCGGGCGGCGGCGAGCGCCGCCGCCGTCGGGCAGGATGCAGACACGTAAACGGACGAGCCGGCAGTTCCGAAGACCCGGGCCAGCACCGCGGTGGCCCTGCCGGGCTTTTGGCCTGAGGGTTTGGCGGCCCGTTCCAGGGCCAGGACCTCCACGTCCGGGCCGGGTTTGCCCCGTTCACCGCCCCAACGCAGCGATGCCGGCTTCAGGTAGGCAGGCAGGATCGTGGGGTCGAGGTAGGCAAACAGCGCGGCCGTCGACTCCCTGTCATCAGCTGCCACCAAAGGCCACTGGTTCTGGCGCACCCCGGCCGCCACCTGGCAGCCATCGGACTTTTGATAGCGGCTTGTGCCACCGGCGTTACTGACCATCTGTTTCCAGTGCGGCGCTTCGGCCAGGTCCTCCGACAGCCCGACGGGGACACCATGCGCCAGGGCGGACCCTGCGGAGAACGGCATGTCGCGGGCAGCCACCGCACCGGCGTCGTGGCCAGGGGTGATGGTCGGCGTGGCCGGTCCGCTGGCGGGCAGCGGATTACTTGAGGCAGCCGGGTCCGGAACTCCGATGCTGCAGCCACCGAGGAGTGCAGCGGCCGCCGCCACCACGAATGCACGGCCCGCACCGCCGCATCCTGTCCGAAGTCCCATTCCGAAGAGTCTAGTAGTCCTGCTAGTCCCTTGTTTCCGCGTCGGGAACCGGCAGCCCTGCTGCAGTCGTTGTTCCAGGAGACCGCCAGGACCGGCTTATATGCTTGGCACACCGGGCCGCGCATGCACGCCGGCAACAACGACTTAAGGACCATGCTTGACCAAGGGCAGCAGTTCCCACTACGAAGTGCTCCGCGTGGCGGTGACCGCGACGGAGAGGGAGATCAAGGTGGCCTACCGCAAGGCTGCCCGCGCTTCTCATCCTGACCACGGAGGCGACGCCGCCCTGTTCCGCCAGGTGACCCTTGCGTATGAAACGCTCATCGATCCCCAGCGGCGGGCCGCCTATGACCGATCCTATGCGGCCGGCCCGCGACGGAACCGGCACGACAGCGACGAGGCGCACTTCGACGCCCCCGCTGCCGGGAGCCACGCCTCCGCCACGATCCACAAGCCGGGAACGCCCCGGAACACGTCCGGCGATGCGCCGGTCTACGTGCCGCCGTTCGACACGATTGGCGCCGTTCCGCTCCTGCCGCCCGAGCTGGCAGGCCAGCAGGTCCACGGCATGCCGAGGAAGCGGGGCATCTTCGGCGCTGAAGCCAGGATCCAGCGGGAGCTGCGCACCGTCCAGCTGATCAGCAGGCAGGTCCTGCCGGCGATTCCGGCGGCACGCCTGATCAACGGGCTGCAGTCCCCGGCGGACAACAGCCACATTGACCATGCATTGCTCGCGGGCTACCGCCTTGCGCTGGTCGGTTCCATGCTGCTGCCCAAGGGCGCGTATGCCTGGGACGGAACCACGCTCAATCACGGCGGCCGGTCGATCGCCCCGCCGCAGCTGACCCACGTTGTCAGGCGGATGCAGGACATTTTTCCCGAGCTCAACGTGACCGGATGGACCGTGGTCCACAGCCCGGACGGCAACCTCCACGAACCCGTCATCGACCGCCACCGCCGCTCCCGCGGAGACTCGGACCTTGTCCAGGTGGTCAACGCGGCCGGCCTCGCCCGCGGGCTCAAGGAGTTCCTCTCCTCCGGTCCGGCACCCAACACCGTCAACGTTCCGGTCCTGGCGCGGCTGCTCAGGGGCATGCACTGAGAGTCGGTTCTGGCCGACGCTAGGATGGAAGCGTGTTCCGCATCCTCTTCCACACGCCTGAAATCCCCGGCAATACGGGCAACGCCATCCGCCTCGCCGCCATCACCGGCGCCGAGCTCCACCTCGTGGAGCCGTTGGGGTTCGACTTCTCCGATGCCAAGCTCCGCCGGGCCGGCCTGGACTACCACGACCTGGCGGTGGTCACCGTCCACTCCAGCATCGAGGCTGCGTGGGAGGCCCTGCAGCCGGAGCGCGTCTTCGCCTTCACGTCCGACGGCGAGATGTCCTACACGGACATTGCCTACCGGCCAGGTGACGTCCTCATGTTCGGCCCGGAGTCCGTGGGCCTGCCGGACGAGCTGAAGCGCGATCCCCACGTCACGTCCCGGGTGCGCCTGCCCATGCTCCCCTCGCTGCGGTCACTGAACCTGGCAAATGCGGCCTCCATCGCGGTCTATGAGGCCTGGCGCCAGCAGGGATTCACCGGCGCACAGCTGTGAGCGCAGCCCGTGGGCAGGGCCACCCATCCAAGGGGTGTGCCGCAACGAATCCCTCCTGAACACGTCCGGAGGACGTGCCCACCCACGGGGCGTAAGGAGCGGCAGGTGACGGCACTACGGCGGGGCAACGCCGCATTCCCTTTTGCCCGGCACGAGGCTGCCGTGGCCGCACACGGTGTGCCACGCCCGCCGGCAGGCCACCTATGCTTGGGAGTGATGGAAACTCCCAACGCGCCGAACTTTGACGCCACCGCGCCGCCCGGCACCGCCGTCGACCTTAACCAGCAGCTGGCCCAGCTGCTGGAGCGGATTGCCCAAGGCGACCAGGCGTCCTTCGCCGAGTTCTACCGGCTCACGTCGCGCCGGGTCTTCGGCATGGCGCGCCGGGTGCTCATCGACCCGGAGCTCAGCGAGGACACCGTCCAGGAGGTCTTCCTGCAAGTCTGGCAAAACGCCGGCAGGTTCGACCCCGCGAGCGGAAGCCCCCTTGCCTGGCTCATGACCATCTCGCACCGCCGGGCCGTGGACAGGGTCAGGTCCGCACAGTCGGCGAGCGAACGCGAGGCCCGGTACGGCGCCGCCAGCCAGGACATCGACCACGACTCGGTGCAGGACGAGGTGGACAGCCGGCTCGAGGCCGAAACCGTGGTGCGGTGCCTGGAGACCCTGACCGAAACGCAGCAGGAATCCGTGCGGCTCGCCTACTACGGCGGCCTCACCTACCGAGAAGTCGCAGAAAAGCTGAACGCGGCGGTTCCAACCATAAAGTCCCGCATCCGCGACGGACTGATCCGACTCAAGACCTGCCTGGGGGTGAGCTGACAATGACCGATACGAATGATTCCCGCGGCCGCCAGCTGCCCAGGGCCTTTGCCGCCGACATTTCCACCGATCTTGCGGCCGGCCGCGCCGTTGAGCTGGCCGAGATTTACGCTCTGGACGCCATCAGCGACGCGGAGCGGGAAGCCATCGACGCCTATGTCAGCAGCGCTCCGGAGGCGGAGCGGGCGTCCTTCAACGAACGCGTACGCCAGGCCAGGGAAACGCTCGCCATGTCCTTCACGGCCGAGGAGGAACCGCCCGCGGACCTGTTCGCCCGGATCGTCTCGCAGCTTCCCGCGCCTGCGGCTGAGCCTGCCGGGGCGGAGGATGCCACGGACGCGGCGGCGGAGCCTGCCGCCGATGAACTTTCCGCCGCGCGCCAGCGCCGTGAAGTCCGACGCCGGACGGGCGGGCTCCGCAACTGGCTCATCGGTGTGGCCGCCGCTGCCGTAATCGCGCTCGGCGGGGTAGGGATCGGGGCGTACATGGCCAACCAGAACGATCCCCTCAGGCAGGTTATCGAGGCGCAGGACGCGCGGCAGGCGACTGTCGACGTCAGCGGCGGAGGCACCGCGACGGTTTCAATCTCGTCGTCGCACGATGCCCTGGTGGTCCGGATGAAGGACGTGCCGCCGCCGCCCGCGGGCAAGGTGTACCAGATGTGGCTGATTCCCAAGGATGGTTCCACTCCGGTGTCCCAGGGCCTGATGGACGCGGAGGCCCTGTCGAAGCCTGCCCTGGTCAAGGGCATCGGTTCCGCCGCGGCGCTCGGCATCACGGTGGAACCCGCCGGCGGATCGGCTACCCCGACCCTGCCCACAGTGGCTGCCGCCCCGCTCAACACCTGACGCTTGACGTTGACGTTGCGTCAACTTCTACGCTGGAGGCATGAAGCAGGAAGAACTCCGGAGCTGGTCCATCGCCGAGCTGGCGAAGCTGAGCAGGGTCTCATCCAGGACCCTCCGGCACTACCACCAGGTGGGGTTGCTGCCGCCTGCCTACACCGGGCACAACGGCTACCGCTACTACACGCAGCCTGAACTGCTGCGCCTCCAGCGGATCCTGCTTCTCCGCGAACTTGGCCTGGGGCTGGAAACCATTGGCCAGGTTCTTGACGGCCAGGCAGACCAGCTGGATGCACTGAGCGTGCACCGTAAGTGGCTGCTGGCCGAGCGCGACCGCCTCGACCGGATGGCCAGGACGGTCGGGGCGACCATATCGGCACTGCAGCGAGGAGACGCCATGTCAGGCGAGGAAATTTTCAGGGACTTTGACACCAACCCCTACGAGGAGGAGGCCCGCCAGCGGTGGGGCGACCGGGCAGTGGAGGACAGCAAGGCGCGGCACGCCGCGCTGAGCGCTGATGACAAGCAGGCCTTTCTGGCGGAGGCCGCGGCGATCAACGAGGAACTGGCCCGGTGCCTGGACGCCGGCCTGCCGGCGGATAACGCGCGGGTGCAGGCCGCCGTCGAACGCCATTACCGCTGGGTCTGCGTCAGCTGGACACCGGATGCGGACAGCTACGTGGGCCTGGGCCGGATGTACGTCGAGGATCCGCGGTTCACCGCCTTCTACGACAACAGCCGCGCAGGCCTCGCCCCCTACCTTCTGGAGGGGATCAAGGTCTACGCGGCGTCGCAGCTGGGGTAGCTAGAAGCCCGCGATCGTCCCGGGGCCGTTGACCATGACCACGTGGAATGCCTCGGCGCTCCGCCCGTCGGGCAGTCCGGCACGTTCGGCGTACTCGCGCATGCCGCGGCGCACCCTGGCTTCCATGGCCGCCGTATCCGGATGCTGGCTGACATGGACGTGGATCGCCTCAAGCTTGCTCTCCACGTGCTCCGTGACATCCACATAGTGGTTCTCCCGTTCCTCGGGCCCTGCAAAGAGCCACAGCCACGGAACCTTGTAGGCGTCGAGGCCGGCCTCGGCGAGGTCCGGGTAAGCGAAGGGGTTTTCCACGGCCGGGTAGATGGCGCGGGTCACCGCCTCCCCCACCGCCAGGTGATCCGGATGGCTCTTCTGGATGCGCTTCCAGTTGCGTTCCGGATGCATGGAAAGCACGACGTCGGGCCGGACTTCGCGGATCAGCTTCACCACTCCGCGCATCACCTCGTGGTTCGGTTCAAGGTACCCGTCCCGCTGGTGCAGGTAGTGGATGTCCTTGACTCCGACGAGGGCCGCGGCGCGCTCCTGCTCCGCTGCCCGGAGCGCGATGATCTCGGCGCGCTGGGCAGGGTCGAAGCCGCCGGCGTCGCCGTCCGTCATGATGCAGTAGCTGACCTCGACGCCGGCCGCCGTCCACGCGGCAATGGTGCCGGCGGCGCCGAAATCGATGTCGTCGGGATGGGCTGAGAAACAGAGCACCCGCTCAATCCGGTGCTGTTCCGGATTGAACGGGCTCTGCGCTGATGCAGCGTTTGGGCTCAAGGATTCAGCCCTTGCGCTTCTTGATTTCTTCGGTGGCCTGCGGCAGCACCTGGAAGAGGTCACCGACGATGCCGAAGTCCGCGATTTCGAACACCGGCGATTCCGCGTCCTTGTTCACGGCGACGATCACCTTGGCGGTCTGCATGCCGGCCTTCTGCTGGATGGCGCCGGAGATGCCGGCGGAAATGTACAGCTGCGGCGAGACGGTCTTGCCGGTCTGGCCGACCTGCGCGTCGTGGCTGATCCAGCCGGCGTCGGTTGCCGCGCGGGAGGCGCCGACGGCAGCACCCAGGGCGTCCGCCAGCTCCTCCACGGGACCGAAGTCGCCGTCGAGGCCGCGTCCGCCGGCCACCACGATGCGCGCATCGTTGAGGTCCGGACGGCCGCTGGCCACCTTCTGTTCCCGCGAGGTGATGCGGGCTGCAGCGGCGGCTGCGTCAGCAGGGGCGTCCACGGTCACGGTTTCGGGCACACCGGGAGCCGTCGCCGGCTCGGGGTCCACGGAGTTTGCCTTGACGGAAAGCACGGTGACCGGGGTGGTGGCCTTCGCCGTCGTGGTGTACGAACCTGCCAGCACTGACTTGTGGGCAGTGCCGTCGGGGTCAACGGCGACGACGTCGGTGATGACACCGGCGCTCAGCCGGATGCCGAGCCGGGCAGCGATTTCCTTGCCTTCGGGTGAGTTCTCGAGCAGCACGGTGGTGGCACCGGACTTGTCGGCCACGGCGGCCAGGAAGGCGGCCTTCGGGGCGACGAGGTAGTCGTCAAGGTCCGCAGCCGACGGACGGAAGACACTGGAGGCACCGTAGGCGCCCAGGGTGCCTGCGGCGTCGTCGGACAGTTCGCCGTTGACCGCCACGGCTGTTTCCCCGAGGGAACGGCCGATGGTGAGGAGTTCCAGGCTGCTCTTCTTGAGAGCCTGCCCGGGGTTGTCAATGAATACCAGTACGTTTGCCATGTTGTGGAGTCCTCTTAGAGCAGCTTCTGGGCGGCCAGGAAGTCAACCAGCTTGATGCCGGCGTCGCCTTCGTCCGTGATGATGGTGCCGGCGGTGCGCGGCGGGCGTTCCTCGGCCGCCGTCACCCGGGTCCAGGAGCCGGCATGGCCCACCTGGGAGGAATCCACTCCGATATCGGCCAGGGACAGGGTGGTGATGCTCTTGCGCTTGGCCGCGATGATGCCCTTGAAGTTGGGGTAGCGCGGTTCGTTGATCTGGTCCGTCACGGAGACCACGGCCGGCAGGGACGCCTCAACCGTTTCCGAGTGGGTGTCCGCATCGCGGCGTGCCGTGACACGGCCGCCGTCGACGTCCAGGGAGGAGGCGAAGGTGACCTGCGGCAGTCCCAGACGCTCGGCGAGCTGCGCCGGCACCAGGGAGGTCTCGCCGTCGGTGGAGGCCATGCCGGTCAGTACCAGGTCCACGGGGGCGTCCGCACCGAGGTGGCGGACCGCGGCGGCGAGCGCCAGGGAGGTGGCCGCCGCATCCGAGCCGGCAAGTGCCGCATCGGTAAGGTGCACGCCCTCGGTGGCGCCGATCTGCAGGGACTTCTTGATGGCGTTCACGGCACCGGCCGGCCCCATGCTCAAGGCGATCACCTTGTTGCCGCCCTTGGCTCCGCCGCGGGCTTCGGCGAGCTGCAGCGCGGCTTCCAGCGCGTATTCATCCAGTTCAGACAGGATGCTCTCGTCGCGGTCCGTGGTGTGGCCCTCGCCGCTGAGGTGCCGGTCGAACTGGGCGTCCGGCACATGCTTGACCAGGACGACGATCTTCAATGTCTCTTCCACTGTATTTACAGCAGCCTTCCGTGCTTGTGGATAGCCAGCCGGGTGGGGTCATGGCCGTGGAACGCCCGGGATACGGGTAGCTCCTAGCTAACCATATTGGCTCCGTCATATGACGTCCCGTTAACGCCTGTGTCAAAGGCATGGACAACGACGGCGGGCCGCACCCTCGATCTCAAGGAGTGCGGCCCGGCGTCGTGCTGCTGCTACTGGCTCTGTTTACTGTTCGGCTGCGGCACCCAGCGTCACGTCCAGCTGCTGCTCGCGGCCGTTGCGCAGGACAGTGATCTTCACCGAGGAGCCGGACGGCTGCTCGCGGACGGCCGCCGTCAGCTGGTTCGGGTCGCTGATGGCCAGGTCGTTGAAGCGCGTCACCACGTCTCCCACCCGGATCCCTGCCTTGGCCGCCGCGGAGCCTTGCTCGACCGAGGCCACATCGGCTCCCGTGGAGAACCCGGCATCCGATGCCGACTTCGCCTGGACGCTCACGCCCAACTGGCCGTGGGTGGCCTTGCCGTTGTCGATGATTTCCTGCGCCACGCGCTTGGCATTGTTGATCGGGATGCTGAAGCCCACGCCAATGTTGCCTGTTCCGCTGGCTGCGGAGCTGCCGCCGGCGGAGGCGATGGCGACGTTGACGCCGATCACTTCACCCTTGCTGTTCACCAGGGCACCGCCGGAGTTGCCCGGGTTGATGGCCGCATCGGTCTGGATGACGTTAATGGCGATCGACCCCTTGTTGGCCGAGCTCTGGCCCTGCCCCTGGCCCGGAGGAGCGAACTCGAAGCCCTGGTCGCCGCCCTGGGAGTTGTCCGTCCCTTCCTTCGGGGCCGCCGAAGACGCGACGCTGATGGTCCTGTTCAGCGTGGAAACAATGCCGTCCGTCACCGTGCCGGTCAGGCCCAGCGGCGAACCTATGGCCACGGCTGTGTCCCCGACGTTCAGCTTGCCCGAATCACCCAGCGCTGCGGGCGTGAGGCCGGACGGGTTGTCCGCCTTGATGACCGCGAGGTCGGAGAGCGGGTCGGTGCCAACCACCTTGGCGCTGAGGACGCGGCCGTCGTTCGTACGGATTTGAATGTCCGCATTTGCGGTGGACCCGTCCAGCGTCACCACATGGGTGTTGGTGAGGATGTGGCCCTGGTCGTCGAGGATGATCCCGGAGCCGGTGCCGCCCTCGCTGCCACTGGTGGCTTTGATGGTCACTACGCTCGGCGAAGCTTTGACGGCCGCCGCCGTGATCTCGTTGACCGAGTCCTGGTTGTTGACGATGACCGTGCCGGGCTGGCTGCCGGAGCTGACGGCGGGCGCCGTGCCGCCGGCGTCGAACAGGTTGCCGGACCCGACTGTTGCCACGCCGCCGCCCACGAGCCCTGCGGCCAGGATGCTGGCCACAAGCGTGCCGACGCCGAAGGTCGCCTTGCGCTTGGGCTGGCTGGCACGGTTGTCCTGGAAAGCGGCATGGCTGTTGTGCTGGGTGTACTGGCCGTTGTGCTGGGAGTATGGGGAACCGGCCTGCTGGGCAGGCGGTCCCGACTGCTGGCCGTAGAAGGGGGCGTGCTGGGGGTATACGGGATGCGGGCCGCCGGAACGCTGCTCCTGCGGGTGCTCGCGGTTCACGGCAGGGCTGCCGTACGCCTGGCCTTCATCGGCGTGGCCTTCGCGGGGCTGGCCAGCGTTGTGCGTGAGCCGCTCCAGCGGCGTGGTGGGGTTCCTGTCGGCTTCAAGGCGCACAGTGGGGTTCTCGGAACCGTCGTGCTCAGGTGGCTGGAGACCCTCTGCGGGCTCAGGCCGAGGGGTCGGATCATCAACAGGGTGCCCTGCATGATCCCGGTTCTCAGGTGCTGCGCCCGGTACTGGGTGCTCAGTCATTGGACTTCCTTTCATCCGCGTCTGTATTAACTATGGACGATCGGACTGAAACTAATTCGGACGTTTGCTGGGAGGTTCCTGAATGCCCTCCGTGATGGCGCTATTGCCAGTCTTCAGGGCTGTCACCTAACTGTTCAGCGCTTTTCGCTGGTGGCATATTCCCCGCCGTGGACGGTCCCTCTGGTGCACCATAGAATCAAGAAGAATTGCCACAGCGACCTGCGGCTTTACACCCGGCGTGGGGGCGCTGCTGCATTCTGTGACGGCTGTTCGTCCCGAACCAGCCGCGGCGTGCTGAAGGGTTGCCATGCGGTCAATGTTAAAACGTGTTCTCGCCGTGATCGGCCTGACGGGAATGCTGGCGGCTCCCGCCGCGGCAGCCTGGGCTGAGGATCCGGTAACGCTCGATCCGGTAACGAAGATTGTCGACACCGCCGGCGCGCTGGGCCCCCGGAAAGCCGATGTCGAACAGGCAATCAAGAAACTCGGTACCGACCACGCCATGACTTTGCACGTGGTCTACGTGAAGAAGTTCGAGAATCCCACCGACGGAACGGCATGGGCTGCCGACGTCGCCAAGAAAGCCAACCTCGGCTCCAATGCCCTAGTGCTCGCCGTTGCCACTGAGACCCGGAAGTACCAGTTGAGCAAGCCCGCCAGCAGCAAGATCACCAACGCGCAGCGTGACACGATCGTGAAGAGCGCCGTCGACCCCCAGCTTCGCAACGGTGATTACGCGCAGGCCGCCATCGACACAGCCGCCGCCGTCGGCGACGCGGCCGGAGGCGGGAGCGGCAACGTACCCTCGGGCGCCGGTGCAGGCACAGCGATTCTCGTGGGCGCCGGCGTCGTCGCTGCCGGTGGCGCCGGCACGTATCTCTACCTGCGCAACCGGCGCAAGAAGGCCGGCCAGGCGTCCAGTGCAAGCTACGGGCCGCAGGGGGCCGAACTCGATCCTTTGGCCGGCATGAGCATCGAGGACCTGCGCAGGAAGAGCGGCTCCCTGCTGATTGAGGCAGACGACGCGATCAAGTCGAGCGAGCAGGAACTCGGCTTCGCCGAGGCGCAGTACGGGGAAGCGGCCGTCGGCAACTTCACCAAGGCGCTGCAGGAAGCAAAGGCGCACATGTCCGAGTCGTTCAAGCTGCAGCAGCAGCTGGACGACCACATCCCCGACACCGAAGAACAGCAGCGCAGCTGGCTCGGCGAAATCATCCGGCGATCTGAAGCCGCTCTCGCCTCGTTGCAGGAGCAGAAAGCCGACTTCGACTCGCTACGCGAACTCGAGAAAAACGCACCGCAGGCCCTCGCGGCAGTGGAAGCAGGCGCCGCTGAAGCGGACACCAAGATCGCCCGGGCGGACCAAACCCTCGCCGAACTGCGCGGCAAGTACGCCGATACTGCTCTCGCGCAGGTCTCGGACAACATCACCCAGGCCAAGGAACGGCTCGCGTTCGTGCAGAATGCCAGTGCCACTGCCCGCGAGAAGCTCGCCGCCGGCGAGGGCAGCCTCGCCGCTGTCGCCGTCCGCGCGTCGGAGGAGAGCCTGCACCAGACCAAGGTGCTGCTGGATGCAATCTCCAAGGTGGCCGGGAACCTGGACTCGGCCCGCCAGGGACTGGAGTCCGCTGTTGTGGACACCTCACAGGACCTTGCCCAGGCGCGGGCCATGATCCAGTCCGGCGCCCACCCGGAGCTCGAGGGACCGGTGGCCGGCGTGGAGGCAGCCCTAGCCCGCGTGAAGAGCGAAATCCAGAGCGGCAGGATTGACCCCATTGCCACCCTGGAGCGGGTCGAATCCGCGCATCAGACGCTCGACCAGGCTTTGGGCGGGATCCGGGACCAGCAGGAGCAGGCCCGCAGGGCGCAGGCTTCACTGCAGCAGACCATCATGTCGGCCCAGGCCCAGATCAGCGCGACGTCGGATTACATCACTGCCCGCCGCGGCGGCGTGGGTACCGAGGCACGGACCCGCCTGGCCGAGGCCCAGCGCAACCTCGACTACGCCCTGTCCATCTCGCGCAACGACCCCGTGACAGCGCTGACCTACGCGCAGCAGGCGCACGCCCTGGCGGCCCAGGCGGCCCAGCTGGCGCAGTCAGACGTCGACAGCTTCGGCTACGCCAACCAGGGCTACGGCCGCGGCGGCATGTTCGGTGGCGGAGGCGGAGGAGGCCTCGGCGGCGCCATCCTTGGTGGCATCCTCATCAACTCCATCCTCAACGGCGGCAGCGGCGGCGGCTGGGGCGGCGGCCACAGCGACGGCGGAGGCTGGGGTGACGGCGGCGGCTTTGGCGGTGACTCCGGCGGCGGTGATTGGGGAGGCGACTTCGGCGGCGGAGGAGACTTCTAACCGGCAAAGCTGAGCGCCGGCCCGGAGCACCGGGCCGGCGGACAGAAGCGGTACAACAACTGGTCACTGAATTCAGTGGCACACACGGAGCAGGACGAAAGGTAACACCATGGTTAAGCAGTCCATTTTCGGCCGCATGGCGCAGCTGGCGAAGGCAAACATCAACGCCTTGCTGGACCAGGCCGAGGACCCGCAGAAGATGCTGGACCAGATGGTCCGGGACTACACCAACAACATTGCCGAAGCCGAGTCCGCGGTGGCCCAGACCATCGGAAACCTGCGCATGCTCCAGGACGACTACAACGAGGACATCAAGAACGCGCAGGACTGGGGCAACAAGGCACTTGCGGCCTCCCGCAAGGCCGATGAATTCCGCGGCGCCGGCAATGCGGCCGATGCGCAGAAGTTCGACAACCTGGCAAAGGTAGCGCTGCAGCGGCAGATCTCGTCGGAAAACGAAGCCCGCGCCGCGGAGCCCAACATTGCCTCCCAGAGCGAAGTAGTGGACCGCCTCAAGACCGGCCTGGACCAGATGAAGGGCAAGCTGAACCAGCTGACAAGCAAGCGCAACGAACTGGTGGCCCGCTCCAAGACCGCGGCCGCCCAGTCCCAGGTCCACGACGCGCTCCGCAGCATCGACATCCTCGACCCCACCAGCGAGGTGGGCCGCTTCGAAGAAAAGATCCGCCGCGAAGAGGCCAAGGTCCGCGGCCAGCAGGAGCTCGCCGCTTCCAGCCTCGACGCCCAGTTCAACCAGCTGGAGGACCTCGGCGAACAGACCGAAATCGAGGCCCGGCTTGCCGCACTGAAGTCAGGCAACGCCAAGCCCGCCATCGGGGCCGGCGGCAACTCGGCGTCGGCATCCTCCTCCACCGTGGACGAGGCTGACTTCGACAAGCTGTAAGCAGCACTTACCCTGAGGCGCCCGAAGCGCCGCCGGGGGGGGGGCGGGGGCCCCCCGCGCGCCCCCCCCCCCCCCCCCCAGGACCCCCCCCCCCCCCCCCGGGGGGGGGGTCCCAAAGCCGCCCCCCAAATATTGGGCCGCGGGGCCCGGCCGCCGCCCA